>JAFIFA010000205.1 GCA_020832225.1 Balneolaceae bacterium | reverse complement strand
GGCCCGCTCGCTTTGAGTTTCCGGCAGGTTATCGTAGGCAAACTGGAAATCTGCCTCGATATTCGGAAAGACATCCGAGTCGTTGGGCTGATTCATATCTTCTGTGTTTTCATCGATCCATGGCACCCTGTAGAACATCTTGCGAAGCTCGAAATAGTAGTGGCCGCGCAGAAAACGGGCTTCTGCTTCCACTCGATTCTTTTCAGCCTCTGTCATATCCTCTACATCTTCCAGAATTCTCAGAACCGCATTGGTTCTGGAAATCCCTTCGTAAAGTGCCACCCACTTATCGTTGAAGAAGCCCTCTGTGGTAGAAAACTGTCCTCTCATCATCGGGTTGATGGCGCTCTGGTCACCAGGTTCACTACCCTTATGGGCGTCTCCACCAACCACACTACCGTAGATCCAGTTGTGTGGTGAGGTTGCCCAGGCAAATCCGGGAAGTTCAGCCGCATCGAGAGCCCCGTAGGCCCCGATCAGCAGAGTATTTACACCCTGCGCGTCGGCCAATACATCTTCACTCAATGACCCTTTGGCGGGCACACTGAGAAAGCCGTCACACCCGTAGAAGAACAGCATTGCTGCTACTACGGCGAGTACGCTAAAACTCTTTTTATATCTCATAATTGTTCTGTTTTGAATTTCCTTGGTTGATTCAGTTTTCTGCATCATGATGGCTTTTTTCTTAGAGTCCAAAGCTCAATCCGAAGAGAAACTGTTTCGGTGTCGGGTACTGGCCCTCATCGATTCCGAAGTTGGTAGGGCCTCCGCCTTCACCACCGCCGGTAAAGAAGCCGATCTCAGGATCAGGTCCGCTGTAGCCGGTGAAAGTGAGCAGATTATTACCCTGCACATAGACTCGCAGGTTTCTTACGCCAATCCTGTCGGTGATATCCACAGGCAGTGTGTAACCAAGCTGAATGGTTCTGAGCCTCAGATATGAACCGTCTTCCACGTAGTAGGAGTTTGGTACACCATCGGTACTGAATGTACTTTCATTCTCCTGAATCGGTGCGGTTGGATTGGTGTTATCCGGTCTCCATGAGTCGTAGGCGGCACGCGTACTCTTCGCACCGGCAAATGACGGATAGAAATCGGTCCAGTATTTCACCTGGTTCCAGATGTCGTTACCCTGTGATCCGTACCAGAACATACTAAGATCAAAGTCACGATAGTTGAAACCCATGTCGATTCCGTATGTGAAGTCAGGATTCGGATTACCGATAAATGTTCGGTCATCCGGAGTGATCTCACCGTCACCTGTAACGTCACGATATCTGAATCGCCCAACACCCGCATCGGTCTGGTAGGTACCGCTTGGAGCACCTGCATTGGCTTGTGCAATCTCATCCTCGCTCTGCCAGAAGCCATCCACTACATATCCGAAGTAGGAGGATACCGGCTGACCAACCTGATTTCTCACAAACTGATTACCGGGCCATCTTCTGCTCTCCTGAGCGAAGAAGTTGATATCATCGGTAATTCTGGCAATCTCGTTTGTGTAAGATGTAAACGTAAGGGTTACGTTATACTGAATATCGTTGGTGATCTGACCAAAGTTGCTGATGGTCATGTCCAGGCCACGGTTCTTCATACTGGCGATGTTGACAAACGGCGCTGCCGCTGTTCCTGCCGTACCGATCAGAGTCGGGTTAAAGAGCAGATCCTGCACATCTTTCCAGTAGTATTCAACCTGAGCCTGCAGACGGTCGTTAAAGAAAGAGCCGTCAAATCCAAGATTTGCCGTTACGTTTCTCTCCCATTGTGCACCGGGATTACCGATTCTGGACTGCTGGAAACCCTCCTGCACAGATGTGTTGCTACCATCAATAGCGTAGAAAGAGGTTGCCTGATTTCCTGTAAAGAGAGTAAAGGCGTTGGCCGGATCTACGTTATCCTGGTTACCCATAATTCCGTATCCACCAATGATTCGCAGGTCATCAATCCAGTCGATGCCCGACATGAATTCCTCATTGCTGATTCTCCATCCTGCACTAACAGCCGGGAACCATCCCCAACGATCCTCAAGGAATCTTGAAGAGCCATCACGGCGAAGTGTAAGTCCGAGAATGTAACGGTCATCAAAGATATAATCTGCACGACCAAAGAAGCTGAGAAGCGTATCTTCGAATTTAAACCCGCTAATCACCGGTGTACCGGTTCCGGTACTGAGGCTGACGAAGTCCGGATTGAATGAGAAGAAACCGGTTACGTTGGCAGATCGCTGCTCACCCGCATTCCGATAAGCTTCCGTACCAAGAAGCAGCTCAATATTGTGCTGATCAAAGCTTTCTGTCCAGCGTGCTGTGTTGGTCCATGTCCAGTTGTATCCGTTACCCTGGGATGTAAACAGCTGATTGGTAGTTGTATTCTCCTGCTCCTCATAAGTAGGGAACTGGAACGACTGGGAAGACCAGTTATAAAGTTCACCACCGAAGCTGGTTCGAACCATCAGGTTGTCAAGAATATCCCACTCAGCAAAGATATTACCGAAGAGATTTCTTTCCTCAGACTCATTATTACGGGTACGCTCCATAATAGCAACGGGGTTACCCGCATTACCAAGTCCGGTTCCGGACTGCCCGCCAAAGTTACCCATCACGTCACGCACGGGTACGATTGGGTGAGCACGGAACGACATACCGATCGCACTACCCTCTGTAAGGGCAGCAATTTGTGGCGCTTGACTTACTGTGTAAGAGAGGTTTTCACCGATTCGAAAATTCTCACCAAGATTAAATGAGGTGTTGGCTCTAAGTGATATCCGATCACGAAACGTTCTCATGAGGGTTCCTTCCTGGTTCAGATAGTTCATCGAGAACAGGAAGTTCCCAATCTCGCTACCACCGCTTACGGAGATATCGTGCTGCATGGTGCTCGCAGGGCCGAAAATCTCGTTGAACCAGTCTGTCCCGTCAGGGTTGGCACGTGTAATTCGATTAAACTGCCCGATAAGGCTTCCATCGGTATATTCGGGTATAACAAAGTAGTCATCCAGGTTAACATCTCCCTCCATGGCACCTGCAGGTGCGATAAAATCGGGAAGTGTTGGTTGAGCCCCTGATCCATAAAGAGGATGCGATGGCACAACATTTGGATTGGTGTTGAGCTGTGCTCTCCAGGTGAGTTCGGCCTGACCTTGTGGTGAGGCGATTCTCCATGGATTGCTTCGACCCTGCCAATCTACGCTGTATGATCCGTTGTAGTTCACCTGTACGGAACCTCCGCCCCGCTTGGTGGTAACAACTATCACCCCGTTAGATGCACGTGCACCGTAAATAGAGGCTGCAGATGCATCTTTAAGCACCTGGATCGACTCAATATCATTACTGTTGAGGTTGTCAATGTTTCCGGGAACTCCGTCGATCACTACAAGCGGCTGGTTGTTACCAAATGTGTTGATACCACGAATACGGATATCGGGAGACTCACCCGGCTGGCCGGAAGATACTACCGATACACCGGATGCGAGACCTTGCAGGTTTTTTGAGACCAAATCACCCGCAAGCGATCTGCTTTCAAAACTACCCATATCCACAACGGCAATAGAGCCGGTCATGTCGCGACGTTCCTGAGTACTGTAACCGATCACCAACAGCTCTTCGCCACTGATTACTGCTTGTGACAGTTCAACTGTGATGTTCGACATGCCTCTGACGGGCACTACCTTGGTTTCATACCCCACAAAAGTGAAGCGGAGCGATCCTTGAGGGTCTGACATTCTCAGAGAGAACTCCCCATCAAGATTTGTCGTTGTACCTGTATCGGTTCCTACGACCAGAATAGAGACGCTTGGCAGCGTCTCACCGGTCATTTGATCGACTACAGTACCTGTAACTTCATGCTGGTTTTGGGCAAACACATCAGCAAATGAGAAAAGAGCGAAAACAACAGCAGCCATCGATATCTGCAGCAGTTTGGCTATTCTCTTATGCATACAAACTGCCTTCTCAGGGGCACTTGAATGCTGATGTGTAGGCCTTGGATTTAGTAACCTGTTCATCATATAACGGTTGATTGAGTTGCTATTGTTGAACCGTATTATTGCCTGGCCAATAAAGCTTGATAAGAAACCTGACATACGGATTGCACTACCCCTGACCTGCGGTAGTGATAGATTTCGGTTTTTGTTTAACCTCCGCACCCGGCTATGAGCACGTGCAATCTTCTATTCCAAGGAGAAGTGTTTGACTAGCCATCACCTTCCAACAAACAAGAGAGAAATGACTGGATACTAAAATCTCTCTGCACAAAGCAGAATCAATGTAGTCCCCATCCGGAATATGCCTCTTTATAAATCATGTTAAAAAGATTATAAAAAAGCCCTTCCACAGATACAAAAATCAAACCCCCTTTTTATTCCTACTCAATTTCAATTGAAAAATCCAATGTCAATTACAAAGTAACAGAAAATCTGTGTAAGTATGGAAGCGCTTTTCCAATAGGGAGTTTCTTTCTCCTTATTAGGATTAAAAATTTGTTGGCTCTTTAAAAAAGGCCTATTTGATTCAGATTCAACGTTTTTCAGCCTTTTAAGGGAGGGGAGTCCATTTTTTTAACTTTAACTACCCGATTTTTGTAAATAATGCAGACTTACATTCCGAGTTGAGATTCTGTGGTTGAAAAAAGCCGACCAAAACAGCAGCTGCAAAAAATTTTCACTTAACAATTTTTACAAATCCTGTGCGTTGGTTTCCGTTTTTTTCACTGAAGAGAGTTTATCAGCTTGTTTTAGGGTACGGATTAGTCGTGCTTCAACTTGAAAAGTAACAGGGGGGCATTGAGTTGAGACACCAGGTATCCAGTGCCACCATACAGCTCAACACTTAAAATTTTCCTGGTTTCACCCGGCACATGGAAACCGCTCTCTGCCGGTGACCAGATGGTGTAGTTCCCATCCTCACCAGATTCCAGATAAACACCCTTCCCTGCCATATAGCTACCTGTCTGCAGATCAGCCCCACTCAGGTTCCCGGCAAGTAAAAAATCCTCTCTACCATTTCCTGAAAAGTCGGATGAAAGGATTCCAAAAACGGGTGAGCTCTGAGCCGTCATCGGCAGCGCCACCCGTTCAAACCGTCCCTCTTCCCGCTGAATAAAAATTACTGACTCAAAGCTGTTAGCTGTCTTTACATTTGCAGCCTCTAACTCTTCACTGGTAAGCAGATCATGAATCGTTGTTGAACCATACTCCTGATGAGTTGGCACCCTACTCCCGGCTTCCGGCATCTGCCGGTTAAAATCATCACGGTCTTGATAAACAAACTCCCGATAGCGCCCATCACTATCTTTCAAATACCGGGTCGGAATGGATTCATAGAAACCATCTCCTGTCAAATCTCCATGATAGAGCCTAACAGGCTGTTCACCAGAGGCGCTGAAACCGGAGTTAAGCCCCAGGTTACCAGCTACGATGTCGGTCAGCCCGTTTCCGGTAAGATCCGCTGCGTGGAGGGAGAACCACCAACCTCTCACCTCAGACAGACCAAGATCAGCCGTAATATCCCTATAGCGCCCCTCCTCTTTGGCTAAAATTGTAACAGGCTCCCAGTCTGCAGCAAGCAAAAGCTCCATCACTCCATCACCTGTAATGTCTGCCAAGATTGCATCCTTCACCGGACCAAAATCCCTCAGCATTGGCGCAAAGTCCTCCGTTCTGTCGGTAAAGCGGGTTTGGTCGCCGGTCGATTCATTAATCAGCAGCGTGGAAGGAACCGACTCCGGATACCTTCCCGGAACCACATCACCCCCAATAAAGAGGTCCGTCAATCCGTTGCCGCTAATATCTTCGGCTGCCACAACCGAAGTGCCGTACGCCAGTTCCGGTATCGCCTCAGGGTCCAGCCTGAAACTCTTCTCTCCTTCATTCAGAAAGAGCAGGTCCCTGTAGCCGGAATCACCCCGTGGAAGTGAGACCCCGCCCGAACCGATATAGATATCCTGTCTGCCATTGCCGTTTGCGTCAAAAATCAACACAGCCGAGTCGGTTCGGTTCGTATTCGACGGATAACCGGTGGCATTAAATATAGTTTCACTAAACCGGCCATCATCTCCCTGCCAGAGAATAAGAGGTGGCTCACCCGAACTCCCACCCATAAAGATGTCGTCCAGGCCGTTTCCGCTCAGATCGCCCACCGCAATGGAGGGGCCAATGGATGCGTGCCTGTAAGGAAGTAAGGGTTGATTATGCAGGTCGTTCACACTGCTGTGATGCTGAACCGTAGTAAGGCCCACCTCTTCTGATATCTCCTTGAATTTCTGCTGAACAGACTCTTCACTTCGCTCCGTTGCCTCACTGCTCTCACTAAATCGAACAGAGAGAGTCTGATTAAACTCCGGATTAGAGATAACCGATCTCCTTTTTTCACCTTCAGCCGAAACAGGCCAGCGTACTACGAGCGAATCTGCTGATTCCATTTCACCGAGTCCGATGTGAACGACCGGATCCACACTGGAGAGATACCCTCTCTGCAGCCGGTGCCGATATGAGTAAACCTTTTCCCCACCACTGTAGAGTCCAAGCTCAGAGCCTTCCGCAAATCGGTTGTGATCGGCCCCCTCGAGCTGAACCCTTAGCCACGACCCTGTCTCTTCTCTCCCGCTTCCTGAGCTGTTGCGGTAGATAAAAGCTGGCTGATTGATATTGCTGACGATCAAATCAAGCTGGCCGTTGTTGTTCAGGTCGGCCATAACGGCTCCTGTGGAGTAGGTGGGCTCTTCAAAACCCCACATTTCCGTTACCTCTTCAAAACGTACCCCGAAGCGATCTCCCTCTTCCGTGCCCAGATTTCGAAACATCACGTTTGGGATTTTCACTTCCGGCATCTTGGGCAGCGCCATCTCCATCGGCATCACTGATCGCACCCGTCCATATTCCGACCAGAAATCCTTATCGGTGATATCTCTTGGAATGCCGTTGGTGACAAATATGTCGATCAACCCGCTGTTGTCGAAATCTGCAAGCAGTACGGCCCAGCTCCAGTCAGTAGCGGATACACCCGATGCTAGTGCCGTCTCACTATAAATTGGCAGACCTGTATCCGGATCGATTCCCAGGTTTAACTGAAGAGTGTTTCTGGTAAATTGCGGATGATATCCCCGAAACGCATCGTTCACAAAGTTCCGGTAGTTATTGGGGTTGGCCATCATCATCTTCCGCACGTTGATTTGCGGCAGCATATCGAGTGTGTAGATATCCTGAAGGCCATTTTTATTGAGATCAGCGTAATCGGTACCCATTGCCGAAAAGCTGTAGTGGGTAAAAAGTTCCGGAGCGCGATCGGTAAAGGTTCCGTCGCCATTGTTGATCCAAAACAGATCATCGGTGATGTAATCGTTGGCTACATAGAGATCCGGGTAGCCGTTACCGGTGATGTCCATAACATTTACACCAAGACCATAGCCACCATCTGTGATTCCCGATTCACTGCTACGGTCTCGAAAAATCCTTCTCTGCCGCTCATCATCCCACTCGCTGATCAGCAGCTTGTCAAGATTTCGGTTCCCCTCTGTCTCTCTCTGCGCCGCAACATTGGTGTAGGATGTTTCGGATGCGCTGTGGGCGGTTAGAAGATAGAGATCCTGATAACCGTTTCCGTTCGCATCGAAGAAGTAGGCCTGCGTGGTGAAGGAGTCGTCATCCAATCCATACTCTGCAGCCATTTCAACAAATTGTGGTACACCGTTTTCATCAGGGCCCTGATTCACATAGAGCTCGTTTCGGCGAAGCTCTCTTTCCTCCCTGCCGGTTGCACTGATGTAGATATCGGGCAAACCGTTGTTGTTGATATCGGTAACCGCAACGCCGCTATACCACTTCCGGTTATCTCCGGCAATATCTGCAGCAGAGGTTACATCCTCAAACTCGTAATCTCCACGATTGAGATAGAGACGGTTCTCCGCCATATTCCCAACAAAAAAGAGATCGGGATAGCCATTGCCCGAAAAGTCTGCAGCTGCAACCCCGGCACCGTTGTAGATATATTCGTAGGTGAGAATATTGAAATCAGCTGTCTCTTCAACCGTGTTTTCAAAATCGATGCCGGTACGATCGGGTGAAAGCCGTTCAAAGGAAGCGGGTTCCTGCCGGCAACCTGTGATCAATAGAAATAGGCCAATAATTGAGAGGAGATAACGGTTTTGCATCAGGCTCAAGCGGACTGCTCTTCCGGTTTAAGGGAGCCAACATATCTTCCACAAAGGTAGCAGGCGTATAGTGGAACAAAAATATATGGTTCAACCACTTTAGTAAGTCCTGTTTCGATAAACAGAATGAGAAGCAGTGCCAAGACCACTATAAAGGCTATATCGTATCGGTTCATATTGATCATGCAGAGGGGTGGGTTTTACATCATTTATTGAGTTTAAAATATGGTACTTTTGAACCACTCTTCAAAACGGCAGGCTTTATGTTAATGAGTGTAGATAGAATTATGAAGCGAAGAACGACAAAACCCCTATCAAGGAAGGACAGAGGGGGTGTATATAGAGGACTTCAGCCCCCCTTTACATCTCGTTTTCGCATGCAAAAGATGCCCCCTTTTTAAGGGCGACTCTAACGATTACCATAAAAATGAACTACCCACACTATTCAACATAGAGCCAAACAGGAACACAACTTGCCGGCAGTAATTTGCTGGCTAATGATAATTTTAGAATTACCGATAACGGGCTGAGAAGGCAGAACCAAATTTGCTGAAGGCCCAAAAGTTTCAGAATTTCACAGATGGGATTTTTTCTACGAAAAGCATTCAGAGCAGGACCGGTCAGACTCAACCTCTCAAAAGGGGGGCTTGGCGTCTCTGCCGGTGTTACCGGTGCCCGGATTGGATTGAACAGACAGGGCGCATATCTCTATGGCGGACGGCATGGTCTCTACTACAGGGAACAGCTAACGCGCAAGAAAAAAGGAAAGCGTAATGCGTCTGGCTCAACAGGGTCTGCCCCTGCAGATCTGCCACCTGTAAACACTCCCGGGAGAGAGGATATTTTTGTCGACACCGGCACAACCTACCCACCGGTTTACGATCTTATTGAGCCTCATCCATTCCCCGACCTGAAAGAGAAGCGTGGATGGTTTGCCAATCCGCTGCTATGGATAGTAGCTTTAGGTACAGCTATTGCCGCGGTCATCACTGAGATTTACCCAATTTTTGGCATTACCGGTTTCCTCTCCCTTTTGATTCTCTTCGGCTTCCTCAGAGATCGTTCATGGCGGAAGCGAGGAAAAGCGATGGTTGAAGAAGCAGCTCAAAGGTTTGAAGAGGAGCCTTCCAATTTTGACCCTAATCTGATTCACGACTTCGTGAACCGGGCTCCCGCGCGTTATAATGAGCGCTTCCTTCCCGATCTCTACCTTCTTCTGATCCAGATCGCTCTTGAAAACCCGGATGAAGCACACATTTTTGCCTTCAACAAGCTTGAAAAACAGATTCCGGTCTCCGAAGAGTTTATGCACGATACCAAGAAGGCTATCCTGACACGAAAAATTGAACTGGCAATGGAAGATCATCTGCTCACGGAAGCTGAGGAAGAGGAGATCAGGGAGCTGATTCGTCAGCTCTACCTGCCCGAAGATTTCATTTTTGAGGAGTTACAATACCTGGACCTTGCCTCTTCAATCCGCAAAGAGATGGATAGACCCCTTGAGCCAATGAATGGCTCCATTCCACTGGTGCGAGGTGAATCCTGCTTTGCTGAATTCAATGATGTAAGACTGCTCGAGGAGAGAGTGGTCGATCGGTTTCAGAAAAACCGGGTGCAGTACCGAAAGATCGGTTTTGAAATTCAGCTCGAAGGAACATTGACGATTACAGACAGGCGTATCGTGATCACCGGCAGAGGATCTCGGGAATATCGTTTAAACCGCATCCTTAATGTTATTACCGATGTGGAGAACAACATTATCGAATTGGTTATTGCCGATCGCAAGAATCCTGTATTTCTAAGCTCTGCGGAACCGCTGCTACTTTCAGCCCGGCTTGAGCGAATTCTGGAGCGGCAAACTGAGGAGCAAGCCGTTTGACAATACCAATTTCACTTACCCAAATTAAAAAGGGCGCCCATTGAGCGCCCTTTTTTATAGAAATTCACCTGAAGAGTGTGAACTACTTCTCCTCCTCAAGGATCTCAATCTTCTCGATGGTGTCTCCACGCTCAATCAGATCGATAATATCCACCCCTTCAACCACTTTCCCAAACACGGTATGATTGCCGTCGAGGTGAGCGGTATTCTTGCGGCTGTGGCAGATAAAGAATTGTGAACCACCGGTATTTCTGCCGGCATGTGCCATGGATAGCACACCACGGTCGTGATACTGGTTATCGCCATCAAGCTCGCAGTCGATGGAGTAGCCGGGTCCGCCGGTTCC
>JAFIFA010000190.1 GCA_020832225.1 Balneolaceae bacterium | reverse complement strand
AGCCCGGCCCGAGGTACAACCCTGATATCTATGTAGGTATCAGGGTTTTTTTTATGTCCATAGTTTTGATCAACAGAGGCCGGGTGAGAAGCTGGGTCGAAGCGAATGCGAAGAGCCAGTCCCGAATTGGTTAACCTAAGGTCCCATATCAAATTAAGAAGTCTCGGGAAGCCCGGCCCGAGGTACAACCCTGATATCTATGTAGGTATCAGGGTTTTTTTTATGTCCATAGTTTTGATCAACAGAGGCCGGGTGAGAAGCTGGGTCGAAGCAGCATCGATGAGTAGGTTCTGAATCAAGAAAGATCAAACGCATCACCTCTAATCAATAGAAAACAAGATCTATTCAGATCCATTGTATTAAACCACTTTCTCAACATCGCTTTTTTCAAACGCTGCGCGTAGCCCAAAGTAGAGCAGGTACCCAATAAGACAGATGATTAGCCCGTAGATTGTGGTGATGGAGGATATTTTTAAGCCGCTCATCAATATCTCCGGAGAGACTGTGCCTGAAACCTCAATTACGGTGAATGCCTGATATAGGCCCAGAAACTGGCCGAGTATCCCAACGATCAACCCGAAAAGCCCAATCTCCTTTACGAGTGCGATGTTTACATTTTGGCTCGATTTAATTCGGTAGATGTAGATAGCTGCGGTTGCAATTACGGCAATCAAAACGATTGTTAGGATGCCCATGAAGAGTGGTCCGCCCATGTAAAATAGTTCAGTCATAATATGTAATTTAGTTTAATTGAAGATTCCATAGAAATGTATCTTCAGTGACCGGTTGAGGCAAAGTAGAATACCCCGTCAGGGGTGTAGTTCATCGACAAAACCTGCAATTATTCACAATATTCGGGATACTTTCGCAAAAACAGATGCAGACAGGTAAACATCTTCTTTTCTGGATTATCGTTACAATCTTGCTGGTTGCAGGCTTTGGCAGCACGTTTAATGACTATGTCAAATCCTTCTATTTTGTGACCTTTCTGCTGCCGGTAGCTATGGCTACTTCCTACGTATTTAACTACCTCCTGGTGCCGCAGTTCTTGCTGAAGCAGAAAAAAGTGCGGTTTGCACTCTATACGGTATACATTGTGATTGTGTCTCTATTTCTTCAGATGGTAGTGATTACCCTATCCTTTATAATTATTGCCAACTATCAATACAGCGAGATGGACCCGGTAATGTCCAATATCTTTGTGATCGCTTCGGTCATCTATCTGGTGGTTCTTCTCAAGGCTTTTGTTCTCTTATACCGAAGGGTCGTGAGTGGAGAGTTCAAGGTAGAGGAGCTGGAACGTCAGCGAAATGCATTGAAAGAGGACTTTATAACCGTAAGGGCCAACCGTGAGAACCAACAGATCAAACTGAATGATATCATCTACCTTGAAAGTCTTGCAGACTATGTAAAGATCCGGAGCACAAAAAGAACGGTTACTACCAGGGAGACGATCAGCTCTTTTGAACAATCACTTCCTGAGTATTTTATCCGTATTCATCGCTCATATATTGTGAACCGAAACTTTATACGCTCTTTTACCACCACGTCTGTTCAGCTGAAAGAATCAGAACTGCCTGTCAGCCGAACGTTCAAAAAAGAGGCTATGGAGAGGTTGTCGAAGGGTTGACGGGTAGTTTGGAGAGAGTTATACATATTTCGATATGTTATGAAAGTAGTTGGGGCATTATTTTGGAACTCACCGTCTGGGTCAGAAGCAGTAAGCTCAAAGCTGAAAAGAAGTAAGGATTGATCTGCCATCAAATTTCTTAACGGTTAATTCATTTTCAGATTACCCATAAATCGCTTTCTGTTCTACTCTTACCAATAGAGATATAGCAAGGATCTCTACCAGAAAATAGGTGATACCCAATGCAGTAAGGAGTTGGAAATAGTAGATTAAAAGTCCTAAAGTCAGACAGCAGTAGAGCAGATTGGCAGTGCTGATTATTTTGAGATATAGTTTCCACTCACCCTTCAAAAAGAGAAAGCACGTTATTGAGTAGAGGCAAAAGATTGCGGCAATTGCAGAAAGGTACATTACCGCTAAAGGTGGCATTCCAAAAAGTTCATGGAACGGTCTCAAAATTGCTAAGAGCAGAAAAGCAGTAAGGAACGCTCCGATACCATCAATTAAAAAAAGGTTTTTAGGCTCCTTTTCAATTCCTTTGATACGCTCAAGCATTTAACAGGTTTTTAATCAGAGTAGTTGGAATGAGTTATATCCCCGGAAATTCAATTTCCAAATGAAGTTATGCAAATTGCCACGTAAAGGTTAGGGGAAAATAGATAGCAGTGGTTTTATGGAATTGCCTGTGCCAGGAAAGATTCTGAGCAGAAAAAAATCCCCCGCCCGAAAATTTACTGTAGATGTTTTACTCGCCTTTCTAAACTTTCGAGCGGGGGTGGCTCTGTCTTGATCTCTTCAAAAACCGATGTAAAGAAATTTGTGCTTGTATTAATCTTATGCGTAATCGGACGATAAAACCTGTCAGTGGCCGATAGATTATTATAAAGCCCACATCCATCAAAGAGTATCTGCCAAAATCGATCACGATCCCGATTAGGTGTAATTATCTACGATTTATCTGCTAATTCCAATAAAGGTCTTGATTAGAATTCTTTCATGAAGAGCATTTGTGATTGGTTGCCGGGATATCCCGGATTCATTGCGGCGATTACCGGTCTGATTCTGGGCATGTTCCTCCTGTGGACGTGGCAGCAGGAGCGTGAGGCTGTCAGGCAGATTAATCAATCTAACGTGGATAGCACCGGTGAGTTTGTAAGCGATATGTTTCGGGCTGTACTTGATGATCATGTCCAATCTCTGCAGAATTTGAAAAAGAGAATTGAGTATAGCGGTGGAGAGTATTTCGATAATTGGACGTTTGATGCCGGCCTTATCAGGGATCAACGCCCATCAACACGGATGATACAGTGGATTGACAGCACCGGAACAATCAGTAGGAATGTACCTCATAGTGAAAACCTTGCCGCTCTGGGAATGAATATTCTGGAGCTGGACTACAGGAGAAACGACTGGCTGGAGATGAAAGAGAGCGGTGATACCAACATCACGCCGTGGCTTGAGCTGGTGCAGGGCAATCACGCATTTATCGTGGATGTTCCGATCTACTTCGATGGAGGATTTCAGGGGTCAATCAGTTCCGGCCTTGATTTTACCAATAGATTTGAGCAGATGCTGATTGGAAGAGAGCAGTTTAGCGTAAAAATCTACGATGATGAGGGGACACTTTTTTTTCAATCCGGAATCGCAATTGATGAAACCAGTGAGGTCTACAGGTTTGATGATGAACTGTCTCTACCTTCCGACCTAAACCGTTTCTGGGTGCTGGAGGTATCGTCCAATCAACCATTTTTTGAGTCTGATATCTCTCCGGGCAGCGTGGGTGAACTGCTCCTGAAGCTTTCGCTTGCACTGCTAATCTCGATGCTGTTTTGGATTATTCTTGTAGCATACCGCACCAGCTCCCAGAAGCAGCCCGCACAGGATGAAAACCGGATTCTCATCTCAGAAATTCATCACCGGGTTAAAAATAATCTCGCCATAATCTCCGGATTGCTGCAGATTCAGGGACTGGAAACTGAGAGTGAAGAGCTCAAAAAGGTGCTTCAGAATACACAGGATCGAATTCACTCCATTGCAGGCGTGCACGAACTCCTCTACAATACAGATCAGTTTCACGATATCCCCTTTTCGATCTATCTTGACAGACTTTCGGATCAGCTACTGGGTGTATACAGTACGAGGGAGAGAGGAATCGACTTCTGCCCGGAGTGCAGTGATCTGTTGCTTAACATCAATCAGGCTATACCTCTCGGAATGCTCATAAGTGAACTGATCACCAACTCCTTTAAACATGCATTTGAAGGTGATAGCAGAGGTACGATTGAGCTGAGCTTAAAGGCAGAGAACGGAATCGTTCGCGTTGTATACCGCGACAACGGTATTGGTTTTGACCCAGACATTTTCAAGAAAAGTTCAGGGATCGGTTTTACCATCATCCGCACGCTACTAGATCAGCTCGAGGCAACCTACACAATGGATTCAGAGAACGGATTCTATTTGTCGTTTCGGTTCTATCAGGATTGATCCTCTGAAGGCTCTTCCGTGTCGAGATCCATATCCAGACGGTTTTTCCGCTTGATGAGGGTGAGAATCGTGTACTCGGCCACCATCACTCCCTCCTGATTGGTTACGTGAACATCAAACCAGACCATTCCATAGGGATCCTTGTCGGTTTCCCGTTTTTGGCGAACCGTTTTACGCTTCACAATCAGTTTTACCTGAATGGTATCTCCCGGGAAGACCGGCGCTACAAAGCGAAGATCCTCGAGCCCGTAGTTAAGCATCACCGGACCGGGGGAGGGATGAACAAACATTCCTGCCGCTGCTGAGAGTACAAAATAGCCGTGGGCAACACGCCGCCCGAACAGAGAGTCCTTTGCCGCCACATCGTCAAAGTGGGCGTAGAAGTGATCGCCGCTCAGATTTCCAAAGTTGACGATGTCAGCCTCCGTGACGGTTCTGCGATGGGTTGTGAGTGCTTCACCAACTTCGAGATCCTCAAAATATTTACGGAAAGGGTGAATATCTGACTCCTTGGTTTCAGCCCCTTTGATGTACTGCTGAACAATCCTTGTCAATGTGGTTGGAGATCCCTGCAGAGCCACTCTCTGCATGTTGTGAAGTACAGCACGGGCACCACCAAGCTCTTCACCACCGCCGGCCCGACCTGGTCCGCCATGTACCATATGCGGCATCGGTGAGCCGTGACCGGTTGATTCACCGGCCGAATCACGATTGATGATCATAAAACGGCCGTGATATGGTGCACAACCAAGAGTGATTACTGTGGCAACATCGTCATCTGCGGTAAAAAGTGATCCTACAAGGGATCCATCCGACTTGTTGGCGAGGTCAATCGCTTCATCAATATTGGTGTAGGGGAGAAGGGTGGTTACCGGCCCAAAAGCCTCGATGGTATGGACCTCATCCACCTGCATCGGTTTGTTGCATAGCAGCACCCTGGGCGAAGTATACGCACCGTTTCCGTTATCATTTCCTGAGTAGACCGTTTCGGAGACATCCATCAGTTTCTGCATCTGCTCACCGAACCGGTCGTTCTGAAGCGCACTGGCCAGTGGCCCCATACGTGTGTTTTCATCAGAGGGATCACCAATGGTGGTCTTTTCGAGGCGTGCCTTAAGCGCTTCAGCCACATCATCAACCAGCTCCTTCGGTATAATGGTGCGACGGATGGCTGTACATTTTTGCCCGGTTTTAACCGTCATCTCATTGGCAACCTCACGAACAAATAGATTGAACTCCTCCATATCGGGAGTTACATCAGGGCCGAGGATGGAGCAGTTAAGTGAATCAGCTTCCAGGTTGAATGGAATACTGTTTGCTATGATGTTCGGGTGCGCTTTCAATTTACGACCGGTCTCTGCGGAGCCTGTAAAGGCGACAACATCCTGACTTTTGAGATGGCTGAGAAGGTCGCCGGGCTTATCGGCCGCAATAAACTGAACGGAGCCCTCCGGTAGCAGTCCCGATTCAATCATCTTTTTGAAGACGGCGTGTGCCAGATAAGATCCAAGCGGAGATGGCTTGATGATTGACGGCATGCCCGCAATAAAAGCGGGGGCAAATTTCTCAAGCATTCCCCAGACCGGGAAGTTGAAGGCGTTGATGTGGACACCCACTCCATGCTTGGGTACACATATATGCTGCCCCACAAATGTTCCTCCGCGGGAGAGGCGCTCCATGCCGCCCTCTACATGAAAGGGGAGATCGGAGAGCTCAATTCGGGATTTGCTGGAAAGGGTAAAGATCGATCCGATTCCACCTTCGATATCGATCCAGGAGTCGCGGCGTGTGGCGCCGGTATGGGTGGAGAGTTCGTAAAACTCCTCCTTGTGCTTCATCAGAAACTGGCCCAGAAACTTAATTCGGAAAGCGCGCTGATGGATGGTCATTTCGCGGAGTTCGGGACCACCTGTATTTCGGGCATACTCACACATTGCCCGGTAGTCGAGATCGCCCTCAATCAGAGTGGCGACCGGATCGCCCGTTACGGCACTGATAAGATCGGTTTTTGTTCCCTTTTCAACCCACTTCCCCTCTGAATAGGATGCTACATTCATCGTTCAATTTGGTTTGTTTTATTTGGCAGACCTCGGGAAGATAGTAAAAAAGAGGGGAGACTTTTACCGATCCACAAATTCGAACGTTTCGCCATCAAAAAGCCCCTTGTCACTGATTTTCAGGGTCGGAATAACCAAGAGCGCCATGAAGGAGATTAGCATGAAGGGAGCCTTCAGTGTGCTTCCCATATCGCGGGAGAGTTTTGTGAGACGTTCGTATCCCTCTGCTACCACTCCCCCTTTCTGATCACTCATAATTCCCCCTACAGGAAGCGGCAAGAGATCTTCGTCGTCGCCATGCACGGCAGAAATTCCTCCCTTTGACTTGATTATCAGGTTGATGGCTCTGGCAATTGACTCATCATCTGAGCCCACAGCGATGATGTTGTGGGAGTCGTGGGCAACGGATGAAGCGATAGCTCCATTCTGAATACCAAAATTCCGGATAAAGCCAACGACCGGTTTAGCCTTCTCATATCGGTTTACTACCGCTATCTTCAGAATATCCCTGCCCGGATCGGCCAAAACTTCACCACCTTCTACTTTCAGGTCAACCCGGTCACGGCCGGTAATCAGCTCACCGTCGCGGGCCACAATCACATCATGCGACTCTCTATCACTTAATAACCTGAGCTCTTCAGCATTGATTTCGGAGGTGTTGAACCGATTGATGCGAATTGACTCCACATCTGGGAAGTGCACCTTTTCGTCACTATAGACTAGTTTTCCGTCAATCCATGTCTGTTTAACCCTCATCGAGTCGGGGTGGTCCACAACGATGAAATCGGCAGGATCTCCCTCACGTAGAAGTCCCACATCAAGGTTGTAGTGCTTCACCGGCAACACAGAGGCTGCGTGCAGGGTGTCGAACAGATCATATCCCAGTTCACGTGTTCGTCTTACGAGCTCATTGATGTGTCCGCGCACCAGGTCGTCAGGATGCTTATCGTCTGAACAGAACATGATTCGCTCCGGATATTCCTCAAGAAGCGGAATCAGGGCGTCATAGTTTTTCGCAGCGCTTCCTTCCCGGATGGCGATCAGCATACCCGCCTCAAGTTTGTCAATCGCCTCTTCGCGAGTGTAGCACTCGTGATCGGTGGTGATTCCTGCAGATGCATACTTTCGGGCCTGTTCTCCCTTCAGCCCGGGTGCATGGCCATCAACAGGTTTGCCTTTGTCGAGTGCGGCACGGATTTTTGCGGTAACCTCCGGATCATCATTCAGCACACCGGGCCAGTTCATCATCTCGGCCAGATAGACGATATCATCCCTCTCAAGCAGCTCTTCCACCTCTTTGAGGCCCAGTACGGCACCTGCTGTTTCAAACGGTGTGGCGGGCACGCAGGAGGGGGCACCAAAGTAGAACTTTAATGGAACAAGCCTTCCGTTGCCAATCATATAATCTACGCCCTCCATGCCGCAAACATTGGCAATCTCATGGGGATCGGATACGGTTGCCACGGTGCCGTGCTTTATCGCTAACCGGGCAAACTCAGAGGGAATCAACATGGAACTCTCAATATGGATGTGAGAGTCGACCATTCCCGGCATGATGTAGCGATCTGGCGCGCTTTCACTCTTGGTAACAGTGATGATTCGCCCGTTGTCGAATCGGATTTCACCATTATACTGTTCGCGGTTTAGCGGATCTACGATAACCCCTTTCAGACTTTTCATAAGGCATCTCCTCTATTCAGTTTCAGACGGTATAGGCTTCCCTCCCTTTTAAAGCCCATTTTTTGAAGGTAATTGTTATGCTCTTCGTTACCGGGAGAGGTGGTAAGTTCATCAATTCCCTGTTCTGAAAAATATGATGCGTTTTCTTTGAAAAGATACTCACCAATTTTAAAATCGCGATAGCTGGGAATTACAAAATCGAGATCGATATGAAGGCGATTATTATCTCGGTGACCCAGCAGAAGACCGGCCGGCACCATATCGCTCAGAACAAAAAGTACATAGTCGTAGGTGGTA
>JAFIFA010000175.1 GCA_020832225.1 Balneolaceae bacterium | reverse complement strand
TCGGTATCCTGGAACTCATCCACAAGTGCATAGGGATACTGTTCGCGTAAAATCTGAGCCAGTTCCGGACCGGTCTCCTCATTTTCCAGTGAATCTTTCACTTTTAGCAGAAGGTCATCGAATGTGAGTGCACTGCTTTCTGAAGCAAGCTCTGCCCTGCGTTTGCGAATCTCTCTCCAGGCACGCAACACCACCTCATTCTGAATAAACTCTATTCCATCTGCTTCGTCCACATATCTCGCACAGAGATCGTAAAAGCGGTGATTGGGTGGAGTTGCTGATGTCGGCTTTTGAGTGAGGTTATCCTCATCAAACAGATAATCCGGATGGAACCACTTGGTCTGTATTTGATCAGGAATCAGAGAGGCATGCACATCGGAAAGAAACTCAGACATCTTTCGGAATCGGGAGTTTAAGTTTCTTCCGGTGTAGCCGCTGAGTCCCGAATCATCGATCTGCTGCCTCAACAGCTCTGAACTCTCTTCCCATACTGCCGACATCTCTTTTTTTAGCTCGAGAAGGTTTTTGGCCCTCCCCTCAGCATTTTCGAGTCCACTCCCCTCCGGTTTGGGCTGATGAATTGAGAAAAGATCGCCAAGCTTCTTTTCCACAAGATCTTCCGGGGTTTCGGCAATATCTCGCAATTGATTGATGATATATCGCCCCTCTGCAGACCGGCTGTGCTGATCTATAAAGTTTCGCCAGAAATCCTCTGCCGCACGCAGCAACAGATCATCTGTAGCCACTACGTCCATATCAAACGGCATTCCGGTCAAGATCGGCTCTTCCGAAAGCAGACGCTGGCAGAAGCCGTGAATCGTAAAGATGCGGCTCTCATCAAAATCGCGAATCGCAGCGTTAATTCGCTCCAGCACTGGAGCTATTTCTTCATCAGTAACTCTCTCTGTCAACTCCTTCAGAAACGGATCATTCCTGTGATCGTGTCCCCGGAGAACCCTTCTGCAGTTGCGAAGTCGATCCAAAATACGCCCACGCAGTTCAGAGGTCGCTTTTTTGGTAAAGGTCATAACCAAAATGCGGTCCACGGAGAGCTCTTTTTCAATGATAAGGCGCACATAGAGCCCCACAATGGTGTAGGTCTTTCCGGTACCGGCCCCCGCCTCAATAACAGTACGGGGTGCCCAAGTCAGATCATATATAGAGTTCAGTTTCTTCATATCGATCACTTCACCTCCATATGGTCGATCATTGGCTGAATCAATTTGATAAAGCGTTCCTCAAATAGTGAATCATCAAACGTAAGCGAACTTCCCAGAATAAGCTCTGCAAATGGGTCTTCCCGTTCACCAATTGCACCTTGAAATGAACCTCCTTCAAATGCACTTTTTGCCTTGGAACGGGCTTTCTCTTCATCGGATTCGATCAGTGAAACGTATTCATAAAGTGTGGATGGGAAAAACTTCACGGGCCTCGAAAGGCCGTCATTATAAAATCCGGCCAGCTCTTTCAGAACTTTATCGGGCTCTTCCGGTGGTTTGAAGAGGATCCGTTTGGGTTTCCCTCTCTTGAGCTCACAGTAGAGCATTGACTCACGCTCACCTTTGATAGAAATATTATACAACAAATGTTTTATCCAACTGATGATCAATATTTTACCTTTCATTGATGATGGATTCAAATCCAGAAACCCATGCTCAGAAAATGATGTGATTGTTCCCGACATCCTGTACTCATCATAGCTGATATCAACGTCCAGTTCGTTCACCAGCGGGGTATATCCATCTTCGCCAATCATCTCAAGTGCCGTTCCTGCATAGTTACTTAACTCCCGCACCTCCGACTCCCCTGCCCATCCCTCGGGGACTAAGCCCGACTGCAGGATCATCTGCGTAATCTCATGCTCAGACAAACCTCTCAGCTTCCAGTCGAAAAGCTTTCGGAACAGGATATGTTTGTCGAGAGCATTCAGTTCAAACTCCTTTATCTCCTCCTCTTCTGAAGGTATCCTCACCCCTAAACTGTTTCTCACATACTCTTTTATTGGCATCTTGTAGAAGTTGATCAGCCGGCTCACCTCAATCCCGGGTTCAGCTTCGGCTCCTCTCACAGATTTGGTAATCAATCCCTCAGGCTTCTCCTCGCCCGAGAGGATCTGCTCTGCACTTTTTCGCGCCAGAATTGAGATGTTCTCGTCTCCATTAAAGCTTTCCGGTGAAAAGATCGTTAGTGGCTCTTCCCGAATGATCTCATCGACTTTTATTCCGGCCGAACCGGAGATATAGTCGATCCACTCACCCACAACCGGTGAGGGCGCAATTACTTCGTTATCTTCACGTCGGCGGCCAATGTAGCTCAGATAGTGAATCTCTTCTGCTGCCAGTATCGACTCCAAAAACAGATTCCTATCCTCCTTCTTTCGGTTCCTTTCAATCGCTTTCGGATATTTTGCCATCAGGTCAAATCCCGGGGCTGATGGTTTACGCGGAAATTCATTTTCGTTCAACCCCACCATCGCTACAATTTTGAACGGTATACTTCTGACCGGAACCATACTGCTGAAAGTTACACCGCGCGTAAATCGGGCGCCGGCAGCACTTCCCTGATCGGTAAGTTTTTTCAGCTCATCAGAGAAGAGGTTCCATTTAACTTTCATTCCGCTTCCGGCAAGCTCACCGGCTTCTCTTATTTTTTTAAGTGAACGATGTAAAACACTGACCTCCAATGATTCCATGCTATTTTTTGAAAACACCCTCTCCATGAACTCTTCCGTAATTTCAGTCCATTTAACCGGATGAAAGTTCCCCTTCGTTTTTGCCCTGAAGTCACCCAACAGATTCAGATATGCACTAAAAGCTGCCCAAACCTGCTGCTCTCCGGTGTTCTCCACGGAGTGAAACAGCAGTTCACCACTGAACTCGCCCGGTGAGTCTGCGGGTAGCCACTGGCCAAGCCAGCCGCGTCTGATGGCGGCTTCCCAGGTTCGTGGCGATCCCTCAGGCTGCCCCAGCTCCCTGCGATGTTCATCATTGAGCCCCCATATTACATGGTTCTGCTCCATCCAGTTTCGAACTGCTGCAGTATCTGCCTCCGAAACGCCAAACTTCTCCATCACTGCCTTGGTCTGGAAGAGATCCATCACCTCTGAAAATGTAAAGCGCGATTCAGGTAGCCCTGTAAACATCTGGAATGACCTCAGAAGCTCATATTCGCCCGCCTGAACGCTACCACCGATGTGATAGGGTATGGATGGCAATCCGCTTTCGGGAGCCCCAAACACGGCGTGTACTGCCTGTTCATACCTATCCGTATCCGGGGTAACTACCAGCACATCATCTGGATGCAGTGTCGGGTCTTTATCAAATCTTGAAACCAGGAACCGGTGCAGCGTCTCCACCTCCCGCAATTCTGAGTGGCAGGAGCGAATTTCAACTCCCACCGGCATTTCACCCTGATCCAGTTCAGCAGAAACCATATCTTTGTATAGTGATTTCCTGATCCTGCCAAGCCCCGATTTCGGGAAATGGTTGTCCATGATTTTTTCGACCTCAAACCCTGGCATGTTATACAACTCCTGAACCGCCTTCATCTCTTCACTTAGCGAGTGGAGAAGCGGATTCAGTGGTTCATCCAGTTTGGGCATCGATATCAAATAGATCGAGACTGCTGTAGCCTGCCCGCTCTCCCGAATCATTTTGACAACCGGTTCCGGGATCAACCCCGGATTAAAAAGTGAGAGTGACCTTCCGGGATCAATGAGCCCTTCACCAATTTTGTTAATCGCTTCAATGCAAAACTCAGCTTTATTCTTGCGGAAATGATCTCCCTCTGATGCTCTCTCCCTCCACCTATCATTCAAACGATTCCATAACCGTGCCTGCCACTCTTCTTCATCATTTGTTTTGCCATTCTGCCAACGGATAAACATCTCGGGACGGTAGATAAGGTACTGATCGAATATGGAGCTTATCTGAGCAGAAAACCGCAGAAGCGCACGCTCCTTCATTGCACCCGCCTGTTTTTGCAAAAAGAGGCCAACAACCGGGAAATCTCTCTCGAGATCACTATCTGAAAGGAGTGAGTAGACCGCCCACTTCATCGGCTCCGAATCGGCCGGTAGGCTTTTGGGAAGATCGGGATAGAGTTTACGAACCTGGTTCCACTGCCACTCGGCGGGCAGCATAAAGTTGAGGTTGCCGGCAAAGCCGATCTTTTCGGCAATGTGAAGCTGTAGCCATCGAGCTGTATCGAGATTGGGTACGATAATTTCCGGAGCATAGAATGGATCCCCATCCCCTGCTCTATAGAGACTCTCCGCCAGACGATCAGCAAGCAGGCTAAGACGGTTACTCTTCACTATTTGGTTCATGCTTCGACGCTCTCCATAATTTACGTTCGGCGTCAAAATAGGGAACAGCAGTGACAGTTTCTGTCACCCTAAAAGATTTGACTTTATACTAATCTCTTAGTAAATACTATTGACTTAATTTAGCTTATTCCATGAACTACCCGCCTAAACTTATCTCAATCCTGATATGCATGCTATGGGCAACTCCCGCTCTTCATGCCCAAACTTCTATTCAAGGCAATATTCTAAGTATTGACGGCACCAACATACCTGTGATTAATATATCGGTAAGTCAAGTTGGACAAAGAAATATCTTCTCTAGCTACCCCGATGTGGAACCTGAAGAGAATGGCAGCTTTCATATTGAACTCAATGAGCCGGGCTATTTTAACCTGAGAATCGACGCTGTCTTCCATCACTCGGTAACGATTCCTGTTTTGGTTACCAATCAGCCTGAAATGGAGATGAAAATCAGACTGGTACCAATTCCCTACAACTCCGGGCGCTATTTCGACCTGCCCGATCATCTCAAATGGACCAGGGCAAAGGGTAATTTCAACAATTATAGCTTTCAGAACGGTTATGAATTTAACCTGGATGATGATGGAGCGATATCAACCTACATACCCGTAACCGCCGATACGGTTCGTTATCAGGTTCGCGGGCTCACCAGCGGACCCGCCCCGCTTCCAATCGCCGATGAGTATCGACGGGTAGACAACAACCAGTTTGAAGCACTGCTTTACAATGACCTTCCGGCCGACTCCATTCTACTGCGGTACCATCCGGACGAAGAGTGGCCTTTCAGGATGCATAGAAACAACTCCGGAGGAAATAACTCACTTCCCGTCAGGGCCTATCTCTCTTTTGCGGAGCCCGAGAACGAGCTTTGGGTAAAACCACTGAGCTGGAGCCACATGTTTTTCAGTAACGTTCGTTTTCAGGATTTGGGTAGTTCTGACGCTGTACCAAAGGAAGATGTGGATGCCGATTTAGAATCAGGAAGCATGTTTGGTGAAGTCTACCTAAGGGAGGTCTTGGATGAGATATACACGTATCTGGACAACAACGGCCTTCATCCTCAGCAGGAAATTGCACTGCTGATATCCTATGTACACTTGCTTAATCGGCTTGAGCGGTATGCCGAATATCGGGAACTAGTTGATGGTGAGGTGGTAGAGGTTTTTTTTGATCCTGAAATCATTGAATCCATTCCGGAAAAAGTGAGTCCGGCACACCCGATGTGGAACAGGGTTTCCTACCTGCCGTCATATCTCTTTCAGATTGGAGGAAAAACGGTGGAACTTGAAGAGTACCTTTTTGAAATCGCCTCTCTTCAGGAAAACGATTTTGTTGTACGGAATGCTGTTTTAGCCCTTATTGATCACAAGTCGGAACGATATGACACCCTTGAAGAGATGCCGGTCTACAACCTTATTCTGGAGAGGTATGGAAGAAGCAACCTGGCTCAACTTGCCCAACGCACATTCGAAAAGAGTCAAAATTCAGATTCTGACTGAAGTTGATCTGAATGGATCACCCTCCTTTTCCGTTTGCCGAATAAAAAACAGATCTATGAAACAGCTAACCTTTATAATTTCGGTCCTTTTTCTATTCTCTTGCAGCACTATAGAGATTGGTGAAAGCGATATTTTTGATGCCCACAAAACGGTAACCTCATCTGATTTTGATATACCGGGTTATACACTGCACGACCGAGAGCTTGAAACAGAGGATGGCGAAACGTTAAACAGCTGGTTTCTTGAACATGATGACCCTATCGCGACCGTTGTCTACTTTGGAGGTAACGGCTTTCTTCTCGTCAAATCGAGACCACTGATCGAGGCCTACTCTCAGATGAATGTAAATCTCCTTCTTTTTGATTATCGGGGATATGGAAAGAGCAGCGGTGAACCAACAGTAGCCGGTATCAAATCGGATGCAGAAGCGGCATTCAGTTATGCAAATAGCCATTCAGATGAAAATGGGCAACCGTTGATACTCCATGGTCATTCTATGGGGTCCTTCCTCTCGGCACACATTGCCGATCGGTTTGAAGCGGATGGATACATCCTGGAAAGTCCGGTTACCGAAGTTGACCAATGGACCCGAAAGCTAATACCTTGGATACTGAGACCCTTCATACGCTTTGATATTGCTGAGCCTGTAAAAAATGAGAGCAACCTCGATAAGGTCAGATCGATAGATATACCTCTTCTTATTGCCGGCGGTACTGCTGATGAGGTAACGCCCTTCGAGATGGCTGAGAAACTTTACAGGGAGTCTGCTTCAGCCTCCAAAAAGCTGGTTAAGGTTGAAGGCGGAACCCATAATGATCTGCCACTCTACTCCTACTACCGCGATTCTGTCAGGGATTTTATAGAGCAAATTTCTGAAGGTCTCAATTGAATTTTAACCAATAAGATCTCAACAAATCTTTTTCTCATCGTCATTGTAAAAAACCGTTAACTTTCTCTGCCGGTTCATCTTAGCCTTTTAGATCTGTTCTAAGGGGCTTAAAATGAACGATTTAGAGGTGATTATTGTCATTGCTACAGAGTCAATAATCAAACAGGAGGAGTTATGTTTTCAGATCCAGTCGTCACACTCGTTTTTCTGATGGGAATTCTCATCAGCGTTATTTCCACTTTTGGGTTCTATCAGTTCAAAAGAGAAGAGCTGCAAGATTTTGAAGAGAAGAGAGAGAGAAAACTCTCATACCGGACCAATGAGGAGTTCATTGGCGGAGATCAGCAATAATCACAAAGCTGCTTGATATCTTTGAATTCAGTGAGCGGGCTACTTCTTAGTATCCCCGCTCTGAAACGTAGAGTTCAATAGCTTCTGCCGCAACACCTGAATAGCTGTTGTTGGTGTCGTCTGCCAGTGATTTTAGCCGTTCGGTGAGAGACTCTTCGAGATAGTAGCTGGCCACTTTCTTTTTGGAAGGCTTTTTCTCGATGGTTTCAACTGCCTCTTCATCCTTGGAAGGAGGTGCCTCGTGAAGCGCCAGTTGTGATGAGAGAGCCTCACCGCCACCGGAATTGTTCATACGTTTCTTGATATCTTCAGGAGTTACATCAAATGGAGATTTTGTATCAACTGCCTTATCCATTGCAGATGAATCCTCATCCTCCCTCTCCACTTCACTCCCGTTAATATCCCTGATGAAGGAGTATTTTCGTGATGAGCCCGATCCGGTTCCGGTTCCGATTGGAAAGTGTCCGAGACTTCGTTTGGTAGGCGTATCCATAAATTTAGTGACCATTTCTGATTTCTTTTGCGAACATCTGATAATCTTTTGCACCGTTACTCTCACCATCATATTCGAAAATTGTTTTATGATGACTCGGTGCTTCAGCCAGGGCAACATTATCACGGATCACGGTGTTAAACACTTTAGCTCCGAAATAGTCACGAATGTGACCCACAACTTCCCGGTTCAGGTTTTTTCGGTTATCGTATAGTGTACAAAGTATTCCTTCAACTTCCAGATTTTTATTGAGTCTTCGCTGCACAACCTGAATTACATCCATTAGCTTTGAAAGGCCGTGGAGGGCGAGGTACTCCGATTGAAGTACAATAATCAGCTCATCAGCTGCCGTAAATGCATTGAGTGTGAGAATACCCAAGTTAGGCGGACAATCGATCAGAATAAAATCGTAGCGATCCTTCACCTCATCGAGTGCATCCCGAAGAAGCAGTTCACGTGCCGGTACATTCACCAGTTCCATTTCAGCCCCTGATAGCTCAATAGACGATGGCAGAATATCAAAAGAGGTGTGCTTCATAACCACCTCCTCTATGGAAGCCTCGCTCTTCAGCACGTGATAGAGATTCTTCTCAAGCCGGTTGGAGTGCAGCTTAAGTGAATAGGTAAGATTTGCTTGCGGATCCATATCGATCAACAGAACACGGTAACCCAGATTGGCCAATCCCGCACCTGTGTTGATGGTGGAGGTCGTTTTTCCAACTCCTCCCTTCTGGTTGGTAAACGCTATTTTTCTCATTGCAAAGGGGGTAAATTGTTGATTCTCTTCGGCAGTTTAAACTTAAAATCGTATGACCCGTTCATGTATCCCTTCACCTTCTCAGGACTCATGTACGATATAAATAATGGCAGACTCTAATAGAGTTCCTCTATTATAAGGAGAAAAGCAGACCTTCGTTGTTACAAATTTATTATAGAAAGTGAGAATCTAAAGAAAAAAGAAAAAGGATACCTTTTCAGGGCACCCTTCTTGCCGTTATTTGATTGTCGATAGTACGTCTTGGAGTTACTATGCCCAAATAATAGCAGTCTGCTGTTAAGACACTGTTACCTTAAAATTAAAAGTGAGCGTGGCTTTCAGGATAGTTTTTAAAGAACTTCCGAATCATTTTTTCATGCATTTTGCTTGTATAGTCATATCATCCAATTCAAATTGTAAACCTATCAAAATTGATTAATGGGGTTATCTGAAGAGAACGGAGATACACAAAAGACCGGCATAGACCTGGATGCATATGATCCGAACCAGGTAGCAAAACGGGTTATGAAAATCGGGGTGAAAAAGACTCGATACCCAGCCTACAAAACGATGGTTTTGGGATTGATGGGGGGCTGTTTCATCTCATTTGGAGCCCTGTACGAAATCTACATTATGGCCCACCCCGATATTGGTTTGGGTACAGCAACTATTTTAGGGCCGCTCTTTTATGCCGTTGGGTACATCATGGCTTTTATTGCTGGTGCCGAGATATTTACCACCAACAACTTGTCTGCAATGGGGCTGGCGTCGGGAAAGCTTTCGTTTTGGGATGTTTCAAAGAACTGGACGATTGTTCTGTTCGCAAACTTTATCGGAGCACTCTTCATCGTCACACTCTTCTACTTTCAGGGTTGGTTAACATCTATGATGGTGCTTTGATTGATGTGGCAAAGACCATTTCTGCAGAGAAAGCCTCCTTCAATCCACTTCAGACAACCATTATCGGAATATTTGGCAATATGCTGATCTGTACGGGACTCTGGCTGGCCATGGCGGGGCGATCGGTAACGGATAAATTCATCGCCCTTCTTGTTCCGGTTGCGGCCGTGCCGGCTCTCAATTTCCAGCACAGTACCGGTAACATGTTTCAGTTCTTCCTGGCACTGGTTACCGAGTCTCCAAATGTAGACCTGGAGCTACCCTCCGAAATTACCCTCTGGACCGTTTCATCCAATCTCTTTTTTGTTTCTATAGGCAACATCATCGGTGGCGGACTGTTTATCGCTGTGATCTACTATTATGTATTTATTTATGAAACCAGGTTTGACTGATTGAGGTTATCCCTCCTTGATCTCACCGGATCTGTATGCGACAAGCAGATCTTTCAGATCATTTATTCGTTTCTGCATTTCACGGCCATTATCGGTATCCCGCACGCGTATTCTTTTGCGATCTGCCTCAAGAATTCTGGTCTCAGAATGTATATCCACGGCATCATGAATGGCCTGCGTGGTTGATTGAAAAGATTGATGTGCAGCCAGTAAAAGTCCGTAGGAATTGAATATAAGTGTGTAGCCGGCAATACCGGTCTGCGACTGATACGCCTTGGCAAACCCGCCATCTATAACGAGAAGCTTACCGCCAGCTTTTACCGGGCTCTCCCCTTTCTTAACCTTAACCGGCACATGACCGTTAATCACATGCCCATTTTCCGGGTCCAGGCCAAACTCCTCCAGAATCTGCTTCATCACCTTCTCTTCCGTTCTGAAGTGGTAATAAGGGTTCATCTCCTCCTCATGGGTAACCGGATCTTCAATAAAATATCGTTCAAA
>JAFIFA010000173.1 GCA_020832225.1 Balneolaceae bacterium | reverse complement strand
TACCTGAGCCGAACCATCAATCAGTTCATCCTTCACGGCAATGTTCACGACCTGGTTCCCGCAGGTGATCAGAAAGAGCGACGTTTCCAGAGGCTGAAGACCTTTCTTGCCGAAGATTTCTTTGGTGCCCGAGACATCGTCATTTTCTACGACCGCTCATCCGGGATCTATTTTCGTGATGAAGAGTCGCAAAAAGATTTCAACCGCGCACTGGCGGGGCACGATACGATTACCGGTTCGAGCTACTCTAAAAAGCTCCCAAAAGACCCTGTAGGCGCATTCTCTGTTCTGGAACAGTACTTCCGCATTCGGCTTGATAACCGCAAAAGTGTGGCGTTGATTGTAGATTTTGCCGAAACCATAGTGCCGGCCAATGAAGCCGGAAGTACCGGTTCAGAAGACCGAAACTCCCTGGTCTACCTCTTGAAGTGGGCGCACGATCCACTCTTTCTTGCATCCGACTTCACCACCGTTCTGCTTACCGAAAACCTGGCCGACCTGAATCGCACCCTGATTCAAAACCCCTACTCTTCCGATATCCGGATTCCGCTGCCGGGTGAAGAGCAGCGGCTCAACTACCTGCTTGGCGAGTCGACCGTTGAGGAGTTTGATGAGATTTCGGATGTGAAGAAGCCGGTTGTTGCCCAGATGACGGCAGGCCTCGGTTTTCTGAAGCTGAAAAGTATTCTCTCCAATGCGCGTGAGAATGGAGAGCGGATAACATTTGATTCGCTCACGGAGATCAAGAAAGAGCTTATTGAGGCGGAAGCCTATGGATTGATCGAATTTGTGCCATCAGAGAGTTCGCTCGATGCAGTGGCCGGCCATGCCAGGGTAAAGGAGCACCTTCGCTCTGCCGTTGATGCACTCAAGCGCGGCCGGCGCGATGTTCTGCCGATGGGTTATTTGGTGTGCGGTCCGGTTGGAACGGGTAAGACCTTTCTGGTGACGTCCTTTGCCGGCGAAGTGGGTATTCCAATGGTGAAACTGAAAAATTTCCGGAGTCAATGGCAGGGTGTGACAGAAGGAAACCTGGAGAAGATACTGAACCTCCTGCGGGCAATGGCCCCGGTTGCCGTAATGATCGATGAGGCCGACGCCTATCTGGGTGATCGAAATGCGGGTGGCGACAGCGGGGTATCGAGCCGGGTCTTTTCACAAATCGCCACCGCCATGAGCGATACATCGAACCGCGGACGCATCATCTGGTTTCTGATGACTGCCCGCCCCGACCTGATGCCGATCGACCTGAAACGGCAGGGACGGGCTGAGGAGCATATCTCGCTCTTTCCGCCGGAGAGTGAAGAGGAGCGGGTTGAGCTCTTTGAGGTGATGAAGAAGAAGACGAAAATGACGATGAGCGAAGATCTCGTACCGAAGGCGGTGCGTAAGGGGAGTGTGCTCTACTCCGGCGCCGATATGGAGGCCGCACTGACCCGCGCAAAATTCCGTGCAGCCTCGGAAGGCCTCGAAGAGGTGACACCCGATCTGCTGGATGCCGTCTTTGAGGATTTTCTCCCTCCAACCTATCCTGAAGAGGTGGAGCTTCAGACGCTTGTTGCGGTTATAGAGTGTACATCCAAGTCTCTTTTGCCCGATCGATTCCGTAACTTAAACCGCGATAAAATTCTGAAACAAATTGAGAAGCTAAAGCAAACGGTTCGGTAGAGATGGCCAAAGATGCACTCGAAGAGATACGAAAAACGATTGATAAACTCGACGCCACAATCGTAAAGGCGCTTGGTGAACGCCAGCGAATTGTTCAGCGGGTTCTGAACGAAAAACTGGAGAGCTCCGACGAAATTCGTGATGAAGAGCGTGAAGAGCGCTTGCTGGAGAAGATCCGTAAAACGGGCACCGAAGAGGGGATGGATCCTTACTTCCTCGAACAGCTCTTTCGCGAAATTATCCAGCATTCGGTTCGGTATCAGACACACGCCCTTGTTGATCACCAGAACGATCAGGCTGCGGTTCAGTCGATCAAGGTAGCCTATCAGGGAACAGATGGTGCATTCAGCCATCAGGCTGCCATGAAGCAGTTTGAGCACCGCTATGGGAATGTAGAGTGTATCGGTTTCACCAGGTTCGATCAGGCCGCCGAAGCTGTGGAACAGGGTGATGTAGACGTAGCTATTCTGCCAATCGAGAATACCACGGCCGGCTCCATTAACGATACTTACGACCTGCTCGCAGAGAAGGAGCTATACATAATCGGTGAGGAGGTGCTTCGCATCATTCACTGCCTGATGGCACCGGAGCGCGTTCAGCTCTCGAATATCCGGCGAATACTCTCACACCCTCAGGCGATTGCCCAGTGCTCGAGGTTCTTGGCGGGATTGAGCCGATGCCATGTGGAGTCCTACTTCGATACCGCGATGGCGGCACGTAAAGTACGCGAAGATGGAGATCTTTCTCAGGCAGCCATCGGCAGTGCATACGCGGCCGAACTATACGGGCTCGAAATTTTAAAGAGGGATCTTGCCAATCAGCCCGAAAACTTTACCCGGTTTGTGGTTGTGGGCCGTGAACCCGTGAGTTGCGATCCGCAACTCAACTGCAAAACTTCGCTCATCTTTGCCACAGTTGATCAAAAAGGTGCCCTGTTGAAGTGTCTTAATATATTGGCAGACAGTGGTGTAAACATGACCAAGCTGGAATCCCGCCCACGAATGGGTCACCCCTGGCAGTCGCTCTTCTATCTCGATGTAGAAGGAAACAGGGAAGATGTGAGGCTGGCAGATGCACTTCGGAAACTTGGCGGACAGGCTCAGTTTTTAAAAATTCTGGGCAGCTATCCTGTTCGGGAAGGAAATTGGTAAACTATTCCCTGCCAGTATTGTAGACAGGGGTGGGTGAGAATTGAGCGCTTTACTTGCTTGATTGGGATCAAAGTTGTAAAGTGTTTCTTTTATCACAGGATCTATGAAGTTTACACCCCTACGAATTAGCGTCATTTACCTGGTTTTTGCTGTAATCTGGATTACCACAACAGATCAGATTATCGAGTGGATTGTGTCAGATCCGGCCATGATTACCAGGCTTCAGACTTTCAAGGGGCTTTTTTATGTATTTCTGACAGCATTCGGCCTCTACTGGATGATACGCACCTACGAGAAGAGTATTTCAAAGAGTGAGAGAGAACTCAGGGGGCAAAAAGAGAGGCTCAATATTGCTTTGAATGCCGCTGAAATGGGGATTTGGGAGTACTTTCCTGAAAACGATAGCTATCTTGCCTCAGAGAACCACAATATGCTCTTTGGATATCCGGAAGAGTATGATCTAAAAATGCAGGACGTGCTGAACCGTATTCATGAGGATGATCTGCCGCTCTTTATGAAGAAAACGGATGAGGCTCTGGATGAAAAGTCTGAATTTGATGTGCAGTACAGGGTTAGGCTTCCGGATCAGGAGGGCAACAGATGGTATTGGACAAAAGCTCGTCCGAGCATACATGGTGAGATTACATTTACCGGGGTTACCATAGATATTACAGAGCGTAAAAAGCTTGAAGAGCAGCTCTATCTGGAGAAAGAGAGGTTTGAAAAGCTCTTCGATAAGATTCCGGTACTGATCGACATCTTTAACCCACAGCTTGAAATTTTCCAGGTGAACCGTGAGTTTGAGGAGGTTTTGGGTTGGAACAACACAGACCTGGGGCATAACGACTTGCTCGAATTATGTTACCCAGATCCCGATTATCGAAAAAGGGTGAAAAGTGAGATGACCTCACCTTCAGGAACCTGGAGAGAGTATACCCTCACAACAAAAGATGGTGACCAGAGAGACCAGCTCTGGACCAATATCAGGCTGTCTGACGAGACTATAGTTGGAATCGGTTACGATATCACAGAGCGTAAAAAACTTCAGGACAAAATGGAGATGGAGCGTGAGGAGCTGCAGACCATTTTTGACAGCATGCCGGTATTTATCAATCTTCATGACAAGGAAGATGGAATAGCGCGCGTGAACCGGTTTTTCGAGGAGCGGCTTGGCTACAGTAACGAATCGATTGAGAGTAGTGATCTGTTAAAACTAATTACAACCCGTGAAAGCTACCATGAAGCCAAAAAACATATCAGCCAAGCTGATGGGAGTTGGAAAGATTTTGAGCTTTTAACCAGTGAGGGCAAACGCCTGAATTCGACCTGGACAAACATTCAGATCAGTGAAAGTAAATCCTTGGGAATATGTCTCGATATTACTGAACGAAAAGAGATGGAGGAGCGCCTAAAGCTTACCACAACCAGTGCAAATGTGGGGCTTTGGGAGTGGATGCCACAAACCGGGGAGACCAAATTTGATGAGGTATGGGCCAATTTGGTAGGTTATACTTTGGAAGAGCTTGAACCTGTCAGTATCGAGACTTGGAATATGTTGCTGCATCCGGACGACCATGGGAAGTTTGAAAAAGCCGTAGAGGATTATTTCGAGGGGCGCAATGATGTCTATGAGTGTGAAGTGCGAATGAGACATCGACACGGGCATTGGGTCTGGATTCTGGACCGGGGACGGGCAGTGGATTGGGATCAGGACGGAAATCCAACCCGGTTGGTTGGTACCCATATCGATATTTCAAACCGGATAGCTTATGAAGAGAGCCTGAAATATCAGGCTTCGTTGCTTTCCAGCGTAACAGATGGTGTGATCTCTATAAATCACGAAGATGAGATCGTTTCCTGGAACAGTGCAGCAGAGCGAATGTATGGCTGGAAAAAGGAAGAAGTTGAAGGAGAAAAAATTACGAATATTCTTAAAACGGAGTTTGGAGAAGGAGAGACAAGGGATTCATCTATTGAGAAACTGGTAAGTGATGGGAGTTGGCAGGGTGAAGTTGTGCAGTATACAAAAGAGGGTAAGCCGTTAAGTGTTTTCTCATCAGTTACTCTGGTTAGAGGCCCGGAAGGTGAAATCACCGATATAGTTTCGGTAAATCGGGATATTTCAGAGAGGAAGAAATTTGAACGAGAAAACCGTCTCCTCGCTAATGTTTTCATTAACTCCAAAACGGCGCTTTCTGTGAGTAACCATAACTCCGGGAAGCTTGAAAGAGTGAACAAAGCATACGAAGAGCTTTTTGGATATGAAGAAGGGGAGATGATTGGGATGCATGTTCGAAAGCTCTATCCTGATAAGTTGAGCGAGGAGATTCAGAAAAGAGTAAAAGAGCTTGAACTTGAAGGTTTTGTCAGTTTCGAAACTGAGATGGTTCGAAAAGATGGCAGCCGTTTTGACGGACTCGTCAATCTTTCGGTTGTTCAGGAGGATCTATTCGACACACCGGTCCGTGTAAGTACGGTCCAGGATATATCAGAGCTTAAGAGATTTCAGAAACAGCTCGAGCACGAACGACTTCGGTTTGAGAAAGCAGCCAATAATGTATCTGATGTAGTATGGGAGTGGACTCCACAATCAAATGAGTTGTGGTGGGGTGAAGGTATTGAAACGGTGATGGGCTATAAACCGGAACAGTACGAAAGAGATTTAGAGTTCTGGAAAAATCACATCCATGAAGATGATCGCGAACGGGTACTTCGAACGATGAATCATGCTGAAGATTCTGGAGAGACTAAATGGGAGGAGGAGTATCGTTTTTATGCCGCCGATGATGAAGTGCGGACCGTAAAAGATTCAGCAGTTCTGATCAGGGATGAAGAGGGCGAGCTTCTCAGAATTATCGGTGCCATGGTTGATGTGACGCAGGTGCTTGAGTATCAGAGAGATTTGAAGCGTGAGCGAAATCGGTTTGAATTGATTGCCAGAACATCCAATGATGTTCTTTATGATCTGAACATCGAAAGCTATGAAGTATGGTGGAGTGAAGGATGGCATACACGCTTTGGTTATGACCCCGCTGATGTATCAGAGAGTGTAGATTGGTGGAAAGAGAGGGTGCACCCTGATGATGAACAGCGAATTCTTGATAGTGTGGCAGTAGCAACAAACAGGGGGGACGATTATTGGTCAGGCCAATACCGTTTTAAAAATGGAGAGGGAGAGTACCGTATAGTAACTGATAAAGGTTACTTCATTAAGGACGAAAACGGAGCCAATATATCTCTGGTAGGTACCATTACAGATATTACCGCTGATGAAATTGCAAAGCAGGAACTTAAGAAGTCTGAAGAACAGTACCGACTGCTCTTTAAGCAGAGCCCGATTCCGATGTATATTTACGATCCGGAAAATCTGAATATTGTTGCTGTTAACGAAACGGCACTTGATAAGTATGGCTACAGCGAGCCAGAGCTTCTGAAAATGAAGCTTTATGAGCTTCACCCGAAAGATCTCCATAAAGAGATTAAAGATGAGATTAAGCGCAATGTGAGGCAGAAACGAACCGGTTATGATCTTTGGGAACAGATAACAAAAGATGGCCGAAAAATTATGGCAGAGATCTCCGGTTCTGAGATCTACTACGAAGGGAAGAAACGCCGGCTGGTAATTGCAAACGATGTAACGGAACAAAAGAAAGCTGAGGAGCGGGCGATCAGCGCTATTGTTGAGGGCGAAGAGCGTGAAAGAAAGAGGATAGCTAAGGAGCTGCATGATGGCCTCGGCCAATATCTTACAGCGGCCAATATGAACTTTGAGTCGATCAGTGATGCAGCTGAAACGATGAAGGATCCCATCCCGAGAACATTCAAAAATGGGCTAAGCCTGCTCAATTACGCAATTTCTGAAACCCGGAATATTTCTCAGAATCTGTTGCCCAAGGCTATTCAGGATTATGGTCTTGAACTCGGGATAGAAGCCCTCATCAATCAAATGAAGAGTAACAGCCGGATCAATTTCTACTTTTATTGCAATCTGAATGGGATCGAAATTCCCGAAAATATTCAGATTAATCTCTATCGTGTGGCTCAGGAAACGATCAATAACGCAATGCGGCATGGAGAACCGAAAAACATTAATGTACAGCTGGTCTACTCTAACAGTGAAATTTTACTTACTATTGAGGATGATGGGAAGGGATTTTTGGTAGACGAAAAATCAGAAACAGGCATAGGACTCAGGAGTATGAAAACAAGAGTTGGTGCTATGTCTGCAAATATAGATATTGACAGCACAATCGGAAGAGGGACAATTGTTTCGGTTGTGGTTCCTATTTAAATCAAGGTATACGAACCTATTATGGCAAACATAAAAATCTTACTCGCAGACGACCACAAAATTGTCAGGGATGGAATTAAACTAATGCTTGAGCCGCAAGCCGGTATAGACGTTGTGGCGGAAGCTGAAGACGGGGCAGAGGTTCTCAAAAAACTTGAGGAGCATGTTGTTGATTTGGTGGTGATGGATATCAACATGCCCGGAATCGGCGGTCTGGAGACCACTCGCCGGATTCTGCAACGCCTGCCGGAAACCCGGATCATCGCGGTCTCGATGCATCTCGACGAACCCTATCCGACGCGGCTGCTGGCTTCCGGCGCGGTCGGT
>JAFIFA010000163.1 GCA_020832225.1 Balneolaceae bacterium | reverse complement strand
ATCGACCAGAGCCCGATCGGCCGCACACCACGATCCAATCCCGGTACCTACACCAAAGTTTTTGATCACATCCGGTCGCTCTTTGCCGAGCTTCCTGAATCCAAGATCCGCGGCTACGATCAGGGGCGGTTCTCCTTCAACGTGAAGGGCGGACGATGCGAGGCGTGCCAGGGTGATGGCGTTCGTAAGATTGAGATGAACTTCCTGCCCGATATCTACGTCGATTGTGAAAGCTGTGGCGGAAAGAGATACAATCGTGAGACGCTTGAGATCCACTACAAAGGGAAGAACATCTCCGACGTTCTTACCATGCCGATTCGAGAAGCTTCAGAGTTTTTCGACACGGTACCCTCCATCAAACGTAAACTAAAAACCCTCAACTCGGTAGGGCTTGGGTATCTGACGCTCGGGCAGTCGAGCACCACGCTGAGTGGAGGAGAGGCACAGCGCATCAAACTATCACGCGAACTCTCCAAGATCGGCACCGGCGATACCGTCTACATCATGGATGAACCAACCACCGGACTCCACTTTCAGGATGTGAAGATGCTGGTTGATGTGATTCAGAAACTCGTTGAGAAAGGAAATACAGTGATTGTGATTGAACACAACCTTGACCTGATCAAGGCGGCCGACTGGGTGATCGACCTGGGGCCTGAAGGGGGTGAAAGTGGCGGCATGATTATCGCCGAAGGCACGCCCGAAGAGGTATCTGAAATCGAAGAGAGCGAAACTGGCCGCTATCTCAAAGAAGAGCTCCAGCGGGTGCGTGAAGCGGTAAAAAGCTAAACGGTGATTGTTTAACGGTTTAAAGGGAGAAGCTCTATTTGATTTGTGTGGGTAGAATTTAAGAGTGAGGCACGATAATCCCCCCTAATAAGGGGGGACTGAGGGGGGTGTTGATATATGGCAATTTCTCGTACAATAGACACCCCTCTAAATCTCGCTTACGCGTTCAAAAAATGAGCCCCTTATTAGGGGAGACTTTTATTGCCATAACATAGAATTACCCTCACAATCAAACAAAAAACCCTCTGAAAGCAATCCTCCAGAGGGTTTTGGATAGAACTTTAATTGGATCAAGCCGGCACTACCATTCGCGCATCAGCTCCTGCATGTAGATCGCGTTGGCCTGTACCGCTTCCATTGGAGTGGTGTTGGTGTAGGCTTCCTGCTCTACAATGAAATACTCCATGCCGTTCTCTTTAGCCAGAGGCAGCAGCTCCTCAAAGTTGATGGAGCCGGTTCCCAGAACCACCGATTCGTGATCATCCCCATTCTGAATATCCTTGACGTGCGATGAGGTGAAACGGCCCGGATATCTTCGAATCCATTCGGCCGGATCCTGGTTGCCGGCTGCAAACCAGTATATATCCATCTGATACTCCACAAGAGACTCATCGGTGCGCTCCATCAGAACATCCTGCGGGAGTTCGCCATCCATCTCTTCAAAGGTATATTCGTGATTGTGGTAGGCAAACTTGATACCGGCTGAATTGGCAACCTCACCAATTTCATTAAACTGATCCGCAATCTGGCGATAGTCATCCATTGAGTCCTGAGGCCCTATCCACGGACAAACGATGTACTTCATACCAATCTCTGCAGCCTCTTCCACCTTCCGTTCAAGATCATCAAATACGTTGGCATGGCTCGAAATGATGGTCATGTCAAGATCATCCATCAGCGATCGGAACTCGGTGTTTTCCATACCCCAGAACATCCCCATCGGCCCTTCGTAGCTCTCAATCTGTTTGTAGCCCATATCGGCGAGTTCACGCAGAACTGTAACGGGGTCGTCCGGCATCACATCGCGCAGCGTATAGAGCTGCAGGCCAAATGGCGGAATATCACGCTCCCGGGATCCACAAGAGGTGAGAAAAGGAAGGGTTGCGACAGAAGCCCCTGCTGCAAGCAGGCCTGTTTTCTTCAAAAAAGAGCGGCGAGAGATTGTCATACCAAAGAATTTTAGGTTAACGGAAAGGTGATCATCTAACTTTTAAACATCCCTGACAGAATACATAAGATCATCTATTGATGCAATTTCAGGGGATTCCTTTCTCAATCGCCTTGTTCGTAAAGACTCACCCCCCTATTTTGAAAGTTGATCAGACTCAAAATTCATCACCCTTCTGTAGCAGATGCACACTCAGATAAAATTGATATTTGCCATTCAGGCCATCGGGGCCTTTTTCCTCCTTGCCGCACTCTTCTACTTTGCACTAGGCATCTCAGGCTTGCGAAGTTTTGGGCTTTCGCTGCTCGCCACCTCTCTGATCGGCTTCTGGGGTTATTTTCGGTTTTCGAGGTACAGGAAGAAAAAGGAGGGTGAGAAGGGAAGTGGGTGATGCGGGTTGCGGGTTGCCTGTTTCAGGTTACTGGTTGAAGGTTGCTGGTTGCTGGTTGCGGCGAAATTGACCTCATGGGTCGGGACTGCGCAAATGCACGCAGCAATGGGCAGTTGACGGTTGACAACCATGAAATTGAACACTGGATCGGCTTCTTGCTCTAAAACCGACGCAGCCAGGTGCTACGCACGCTTGCTGGTCGTAATCTTGGCCCTTTCAGCTTCTTGCTTTTAGCTACCGGCTCTCAACAATTCAACGATTCTACAGTTCAACTCTATCACCATTGAACCTCATGATTTTAGAGCTTTCCAATGGATTAATTACCATCTCTGCATATTCTCTCCAGGGTATCCATTACGGATCCTGTCGATTTGTACTCTCCAACTCGAACGACTCTTAAAACACGCTTCAGCAAGGGCCCGGGGTAGACAATTCGGTCTGCTAATGCTGCAATGACGATATCGCGCCGGGAAATGAGCCCCTCTTTTTCATGAGAGTGGTGATAGCGCATCGCAAATTCCCATGCACCATCCCTGGCTAAACGGATGCTGAAATTCAGCACCATTTCTTCGCGTCCACGTGCAATCCAAACCAACAGACGAAACAGAGGCGACACCTTTCCGATATTCTGTTTTACTCTCTCCGTCATAGCGTACAGAATAGCATTGATGCGGTCAAAATCCTCTTTGAGCCCAGAGATCGGTTCACCCTTCATCGTTTCGGAAGCGGCAATCCCCAGATCGAGATTGATATGCGCATTGATTCCCGTAAGCAGATGCTGCATTACCACAAGTGCGTCCGACTCCGCAGATTCAAATGAGGTCCTCCAGCTTCGTGTTAACGGCCTCCCGTTAATCCACGCGTCAAACGCCTCGATGTAGCGTTTTGCAAAGAGTACATCCAGCCGCTCCATCCGTTCATTATCCTCAAACTCCCCCGCCTCAATTTCCTGATGAATACGATGCGTTACCATTCTGTATAAAACGGCAAAGTAGCCGGCCCGCAGAGACCTTTTGCGACAGACCTCTACAATCCGGTCCATCTCCTCCAACACTTCGTCTATACTTTTTAGATCTTTTTTCATAGATCGAGAATAGTCATCATCCGCAACTTTTCATAGAGTCTATAATGTGGAAGAACAGATCTCGTAAAAACAAAAATAAGCTGTCTTCCAGATCGATGTTAACCACAATGGGCACGGGATGAGCCAAGCAGTGTTGCGGGTTTCGTGTTACGAGTTGCGGGTTGTGCGAAAGTTGATAAGAGGCAGTTGACAGTTGACAACGATGAAATCGAATACTGGATCGGCTTCCGGCTTTTTGCTCTAAAAGCCGACGCAGCCAGGTGCTACGCACGCTTGCTGGTCGTAATCTTGGCCCTTTCAGCTTTGAGCTTC
>JAFIFA010000162.1 GCA_020832225.1 Balneolaceae bacterium | reverse complement strand
GGGTGATGTGCCGATTATCGGATCGGGAACCTTTGCGAACCATGTTGCGGCGATCTCCGCTACCGGCTGGGGTGAGCAGATTATGCGGAATGTATCAGCCAACACCATCGCCAACTACATGGAGTTCAATAACGAGACCCTGGATAATGCGATGAACTTTGTTCTGAATGAACGACTCGATCCAGGCGACGCCGGCTTTATCGCTGTAGACAGCAACGGCAATATCTCAATGAAGATGAATACCGACGGGATGTTTCGCGCCTCACTCGATTCGGATGGAAACCGAACGGTTATGATCTGGCAGGATAGGTAAGGTCAAGCCAACTATTATTTAATAGAAGCAGGGTATTACGTTTAAGGAGCGTGTCCGGTATTTGGTGGGGGAGGAGTCTCGTGCCGGACGTATTTTTAACCTCTTTATAAAGGTTCTTATCCTGCTCTCGGTTGTCAGTATCTCGGTTGAAACCCTTCCTGACAGGGATGAGCAATTCATGCGCTATTTGGGTTTGAGCTGTTTGTAGTCTCTGTCTTTAGCATCGAGTATATGGCCAGAATTTACGCTGCGGAAAATCGTTTAAAGTTTATCTTCAGTTTCTACGGCATCATCGATCTGTTGGCCATCTTTCCCTACTATCTCGCAACGGGAATGGATCTTCGATCCTTGCGGGTGTTAAGAGTTCTGAGGCTTGCGAGGATCCTGAAATTTACACGCTACACCGATGCTTTAGACCGTATGGGGCGGGCATTCTGGCTCATTCGTAATGAGCTGGTGATGTTTTTTGTAATAACTTTCTGCTTCCTCTATATCTCAGCGCTTGGAATCTACTACTTCGAAAACCCTGTACAACCCGATGAGTTTAAGTCGGTGTTCCATAGCCTCTGGTGGTCCGTAATTACGATCACACAGGTTGGTTATGGTGATGTCTATCCTATTACTGCCGGGGGGAGGCTCTTTACGTTTGGCGTTCTTTTGATCGGTTTGATGATGATGGCCGTTCCCACCGGCCTGATCGCCTCCGCTCTCACAAAAACGATCGGGGATGAATAAGTTAAATCGGCCGGTTCAGAACTGATCCATGTCAAAATAAGTCATCTGTTGATCCATCTCTTGCTTTAGGCGTTCATCCTCAACGGAGAGGGTGTATCCATAGTCGTGAAGAAGTGGAGTTCCGATCAGCTGATACGATCCGATAACGGATGGAATAAGCTCCGTATATAGGCCGAACAGGTGATAGATATTCTGAAGTGAGGTGAAGCCGCTGTCCTGGGTAAAACTGGCGATGATGGAGTCGTCAAACCGTTCAAGCAGCGACTGAAGGTTGTAGATAAAGGCGAGCTGATTGGCCGCCTCGAACGGTATATCTTTTAAGATCCCTGTAGAGAGAATCATCTGATAGGAGGATGATCGCAGCATGGGCGGCATCGCACCCCGCCACCCCTCAAGCTGATAGCCATACATGGAGACCACAGATTCACCGGACTCATTAAGTGCCGTGATCTGGTCGTTGATGAGGGTGTAGTACTGATAGGTTTCAACCATTCTCTGATGGTTGTACCGAAATTCGGCGGCTACCGATTCGAGTGCTTTATCTGCAATCAATCTGTTGCTTCGGTCCTCCCGCCACTCGTTTACCATAAAACCGATCAGAACACCGATTACGATGGCAAACACCTCCAGTACAATGAGTACGGGGGTTGTAATCTCTCTTCCCTTCACAGCCCTTGCCCTTCGTTTATACTTCAGCATTGCACCCCTCCCTGTTTGTTGAGTGAACTGAAAACGAATTAAGTAAATCATCGCTTTTAAAGCAAATTGTTGAGGCAGGGGCAAAGGTTTGCATTTAAAGGTCTTCATGAAATGTTTATTCAAAGGCTCTATCTTGTCCGGTCTTTAACATTCAGCATTTATGAATAAACCTGCGCTCGCAACTGTATTTCTGGTGGTAATGATCGACCTTCTCGGGTTCGGCATTGTGCTGCCGCTGCTTCCGTTCTATGCGCAGGAGTTTGCCGCATCCGCGGTGATGATCGGCCTCCTCTACAGCGTCTACTCATTTATGCAGCTGATTTTCTCTCCGATCTGGGGGAGCTGGAGCGACCGAATCGGGCGACGCCCCATCATGCTCTTGAGTACATTTGGAGCGGTGATCGCCTACATCATATTTGGGCTGGCGGAGTCTTTGGGCGTTCTCTTCTTCTCCCGCGTGATTGCCGGCATGATGGGCGGGAATATTTCAACCGCCCAGGCCTACATTGCCGATGTTACAGACAGCGAAAACCGCGCCCGCGGAATGGGGTTGATTGGCGCCGCTTTTGGGATCGGATTTGTAGTGGGACCAGCAAGCGCCACCGCGCTCATTCACCCCGCGTTTCATGAATTTGTGGCGGGACTCGGGTTTGTCGAATTTGCCGCATGGATGGGGGAGAATCGCTTTGCTTTGCCCGGCTTTTTTGCCGCCTTTCTCTCCTTTTGCAGCTTTTTGATGGTGCTTTTTGTGCTCCCCGAAACCGTTGACACCACAAAAGAGAGGGATCCGGGCTACAGGCGCCCCAGCGTTTTTACACCCAGATTCTGGAAGCTCCTCTCAGAACAGAAGGGAAAAACCTCACGCGGATATCTGATTCCACTTGTTATCGGCTTCTTTCTCCTTTCATTTGGTGAGTCGAGCCTCTACAGCTCCTTTCCGCTCTTTGCCGAAGGCGAGCTAAACATGACCGCAGAGCAGGTGGGCGTTCAGTTCTTCTATATCGGGATCATCGCGGTGGTCATTCAGGGTTTTCTGATCAAGCCGCTGACTCTCGCCTTTGCAGAGGAAAAGCTATTTATGGTCGGTAACATTTTGATGGTGATTGGGCTCGGTTTGATTCCCCTGGCGCACAACACCCTCACGCTCGCTCTTTTTCTGGGGTTGATGGCGGTCGGTAAAAGTCTCAACACCCCAACCATTACCAGCCTCATCTCAAAAGAGGCAGAAGATGATAATGTTGGTGCGGTGATGGGGGCATCACAAGGTCTCTCCGGCCTCGGTCGGATGATTGGCCCAACCTGGGGTGGCGCGCTATTCGCGGTCTACTTCGGACTCCCCTTTGCCGCCACTGCGCTCATCGTAGCCACCACTGTTTGGATTGCATGGGGATTGATTGTGAAGAGTAGGGTTAGTCTTGAGTCTTGAGTCGTGAGTCTTGAGAAGCCGGAGACCCGAAGCGAGTAAGGATTTGAGTTCGAGTAGAATTCCCCTCCTTTTCAAGGAGGGGACACAGGGGTGGTTGGGTTAGGTCCATGATCCATTTAGTATCCACTCTTTTCTTAACCTACCCCGAAAAAAGTAGGCTTGATTTGATTGAGGGTTGAAAGTCCCCTCTTGCCTGCCCTCGAGACGTCGGGGAGAGGGGACATATTTGAACAAAAAGGCGTAGCCTGATTTGTGGAAATAAGGGGTGTGTTGTTATGGGCCGATAATGTTGCACCCGCCCCCTCTCAAAACCCTTCCCACTGCGCCTCGATAAAATCCCGTTCCTATTCAAAAATCACTCCTCGGCGCGGGGTGGTATGTA
>JAFIFA010000148.1 GCA_020832225.1 Balneolaceae bacterium | reverse complement strand
TCTCTCCATTAAAAACGCTCACCCCGCCGCCTCGAGTCCCCAGCCATATTTTACCTCTAATATACTCCATAATGGACCAAACCAATCTACTGGATAAACCTTCGTTTTCAGAGTAATGGGTAAAGCTTTCTCCATCAAATACACTCACCCCTCCGCCATCAGTTCCCAACCAGATATTTCCGCCCTGGTCCTCCAGAATAGACACGACGTTACTATTGGATACTCCTTCGTTTTCGCTGTAATGGGTAAAGCTCTCTCCATTAAATACATTCACCCCTCCGAAAAAGGTGCCGATCCAAATATTTCCACTCTGATCCTCTACGATAGACATAACATCACCATAGGATAAGCCTTCTTTTTCAGTGTAATGGGTAAAGCTTTCTCCATCAAATACGCTCACTCCTCCGCCCCGGGTCCCCAGCCAGATATTTCCACTTTTGTCCACCAGGATGGCCCTGACGAAATTATTGGGCAGGCCTTCGTTTTCGGTGTAATGGGTAAAGCTTTCTCCATCAAATACGCTCACCCCTCCGCCTTCAGTCCCCAGCCAGATATTTCCGTTTAGATCCTCTGCGATGGACCTGACAAAGTTATTGGATAAGCCTTCGTTTTCACTGTAATGGGTAAAGCTCTCTCCATTGTATATACTCACACCTCCCCGAGTCCCCAGCCAGATATTTCCGCCTTTATCCTCTAAGACGGCCCTGACGAAAGATGAAGCTAATCCTTGCTCCATATTCAAATATTGCAGGTGAGCAATGGCGGCATCTTTGGTAGAGGGAGGCAGCGCTTTTGTAGGTTTAGTATGAATGGCTTTTACCACTTTACCCGTAGCGGGGACAGGAACACCTGTGGGTATCGTGTCGCCAACAGAATTAACCAAGACAAAATCGGGGTTGCCTTCGCCTACTTTAATGGTTTTGAGTTGGCTTTTATCAACTGTTATGGTGGTTAGGTCTGCGGGTATTTGGTGCCGGTAGGGATGGGCATTTATCGTGGTTAATGTTGCTTTGTCAACGGCAAAAGATTGGGGCTTGGCAACGCTGTCGGGGTGGATGATTTTTGGTGTGGCAGGGATGGGAACACCTGCTTTTAGTTCAACCGTTTGAGGTTGAGGGAAAAGGGGCGGCGGGAGCGAGATGTCCAAATCCCCGGACGTGTCGATGCAGCCCACCAATAAAATCAATGGGAAAAATACCAGCAGCAATCCGGAAATCCGGACAGATGGCGAAAGGGTTGTTTTGCTAAACATGCAATTCAAACATAAATGTGGTCCCTTCATGTTTTTTTGATTTTATAGCGATGTCCCAGCCATGTGCTTTAATAATATAATTGGTAATACTCAGCCCCAGCCCCGTACCCTGAATCCCCTTCTTCGTTCTAAAAAACGGCTGCAGGATTTTGTCCTTGATCTCATCGGGAATGCCAGGCCCGTTGTCCTGCACTTCGATAAAGATTTGGCCATTTTTAGATTTGGTTCGAACCGTTAGTTTTGGTGCATAATCACCTGCGCCATGCCGGTGCTTTTCCGATCCAGACGGCTGTCGGGGCGCTATGCGCTCAGCGCCAAGCATACTGATGCCGCAGTGGCAAAGCCTGTTGAGTTTTCTATCATTCAATGCATGACAATTTGATTGACACCCTAAAGCTGCTAACAAGTATAGCTTTATAAATTAAACTGTGCCACAATATTAGGGAAAATTATTTTTACGCTATGGAATCTTTACTTAGTAATCCCATACTTATAAACCATTTTACCTTAAAGTCTTACGGAAGGCCTTCTGCACGCTAATTCGCAATGTAATAGAAAAAATAGTTGTACAACCAGAACAAAAAATACCCTGATTTGTGAAAAGTTTACCCGAGCAAGAGGGAGCTGAAATGAATAAAAAACATAAAAAAACCCGCTTTAAACTAAATTAAAGCGGGTTTTTATAAAATACGCGTGGGAGGATTCGAAGTCAGACGCTTACCGATGTCTCGGAATTGAGCTACGGGTGCGAAATAGATTTGAGATATGAGTCATGAGATTTACAATCTCCTCAAGACTCATGACTCATATCTCAAGACTAACAAAGTACGCCCGGGAGGATTCGAACCGCGGAGCACTGCCCCGCAAGATCAACGCCTCAGATCTCTTTACCGAACGATCTTATTGTATAAAATCTATTTCGGTTTGAAAATCGGTGGTCGCACAAGTACGCCCGGGAGGATTCGAACCCCCAACCTTCTGATCCGAAGTCAGACGCTCTATCCAGTTGAGCTACGGGCGCTTATTAGATTACAGTCGTGAGTCTTGAGTCGTGAGGAAATTGCAAATCTCATGACTCAAGACTCAAGACTAAATTCAATATGTCAATTCTTCTCAATAAGTTTCAGCAATCATGACCCTATCCGAAGTCAGACGCTTCCCGACGCCTCGGGATTGAGCTACGGGCGCATAATAGATTTGAGTCGTGAGTCCTGAGTCGTGAGTCGTGAGAAATTTAAAATCTCATGACTAAAGACTCTGAACTCAAGACTATATTCAGTATGTCAATTCTTATCAATGCGTTTCAGTAAATCCTGACCCTATCCGAAGTCAGACGCTTCCCGATGCTTCGGGATTGAATTACGGGTGCAAAACCCACATCTGTTATACATTAAAAAGCTAACAGAATTCAAAGGTACGGGATTTTAAATCTCCATTCAAGACGGAAGATTCAGATTTCTTATTGAGTCTCTTCTTTGCTATCCTCAATTTTGTCACATTACTCAAAAAGAGGCCGCATTGAAATCGTATCACACCATTACTGACAGCGCCGGACGCAAACTCCATTCAATCATCTGGGAGCCTGATGAGAAAGAACCTGTCGCCGTTGTGCAGATTATTCACGGACTTGCTGAACACGCCGAGCGGTATAGCCATTTTGCAGGATATCTCAATCGACAGGGTTTTCTCGTGGTGGCTCACGACCATCGCGGACATGGGAAAACCGATCCCGATCTTCACGGCTATATTGATGCACCGGATGGCTTTTCCCTAATGGCGGAAAATATCGGTGATGTAAGGAAGGAGATTGCCAAAAGATGGCCCGATCTGCCTCTTTTTATGTTTGGACACAGCATGGGCTCGTTTCTGCTGCAGCGATATCTTCAGCTCAACGACCAAAAACCGGACGGCATTATCTACTCCGGAAGCAATGGAAAGCCACCTTCTAACCTTAAGGCTGGAATCATGCTCTCCTCGATCATCACAAAGCTTAAAGGGAGAGAGCATCCCTCTGCCCTGCTGTACAACCTCACGTTTGGGGGCTATAACAAGAACTTCAAACCGGCCCGAACGGAAGCCGATTGGCTAAGCCGTGATCCCGCCATGGTCGATCTCTATATCGACGATCCCTCAAGCGGATTTGTCTCCTCTACCTCATTCTTTCACGATCTGTTCCGTGGTGTGAAACAGCTCCACAGCCATCACCCTTTTATCGGGAACCATGCCGATGTCCCGATTCTTATTATTTCAGGTGATTCTGATCCTGTATCCCGGATGGGTAAAGGTATTCAGAGCCTCGAATCAATTATTCGCAATTCCGGGTCAACCGACCTCACCGTTAAGACTTACGCCGATGGCCGGCATGAGATGCTGAATGAAGTGAACCGTGAGGAGGTTTACCGGGATATTACTGAGTGGATTAACTCCAGGCTGGAATCGATCACAAAAGAGTAATCCCCCTGCCGATGAAACGTTTTCGCAAATCACTCAAGATTATGCTACCTGTGGTTGCCCTGATCATGGTTCTCGGGCTCATTCTCTCCCGTGTGTACACTCCGGAACCTTCACAGGAAGAGCCGGAAGCAACGATCTCTGCCACGGAAGCAGCCGAGCATACCGGCAAAACCATGGAGGTGTGTGGTGATGTGGCTTCAGCAGATTTCATCCCCTCGATAAGCGGCGAACCAACCTTCATCAATTTTGAGCGTCCACACCCCGATCAGCTATTTACCGCCGTAATTTGGGGCAACAACCGGAGTCGATGGAGAAGTGCGCCGGAAGAGCTGTACATCAATCGCACCGTCTGCGTAACGGGACGGATTGAGATGCACGAGGGGTTGCCCCAGATTGAGGCAACCCACCCCGAACAGTTCAGAATTCGCTGATGGACATGCCCGCTATGGCAGGGAAGCCCTGGTTATCAATCCCCCATCATCCTTCTGAGCTTTGGCAAATTCAGCCGGTGTTGGCTTGATGGTTAGAACCGGCTTTTTCACGTAGTTTACGACCTTTTCGGCTACCGACCCCAGAAAGAGATGGGCAAACCCGCTGTGGCCGTGGGTCACCATCACCACCATATCTCCATGCTTCGATGTGTAGCTCTCGATTTCGTGATGAGCAGAATGCCCAATCTTGATTACGGTATTGAGCGTAAATGTCTGTTTGGTTTCACCATCAACATAGACTAACGTGTCGTTATAGCGCTTCTCTCCTCTTATCAGCTGCAGCTTACCGCTGAATCTGGTCTTAAGATGGTGTTCCAGCTTCTCCATCATTCTCTCATAGATTTTCTCCTGCTGCACATCCTCCGGGTGCAGACCGCTTCCGCCCATCACTCCGGCGTATATCTCCATCACATAGAGTAGAGTAATCTCAGACCCAAATCCCTTTGCAATGGTGAGAGCCATCGGCAATGAGCCGAAAGAGAGCGGGGATGAATCGACAGGCAGAATCAGGTTTCTTACGCCCCTCTTTAGCAGATTACTATCCACCGACAGAACCGGCACAGGGGATGTTCTGATCGTCCGGATGGTTGTGCCACCACGCCGCATTTTTGACTTGTCGGTACCCTTCGCTCCCATAATTATGAGATCATATCGGCCCGGATTCTCCTTCACGTGCTTCAAGATCGCTTCAGAGGCTTTTCTATCTTCCACAACCCAGAGATCCCCGCGATTCTCCTCATCGTAGTTCATTAAGGAGATCTCGAGTTTTTGGGCTGCCTCCTGCCGTAGCTTCTCCCCTAACTCAGCCAGAAGTTTTTTGTCGACCGGAATCATAAGCTCAAACGTGGATGGTATCACATGGATCAGGTCGACCCTGGCACCAAAACGTACCGCCATCCGGTGGGCAAAAGCTCTCGCATATTCTGAGCCGCGCGAAAAATCTGTGGGGACCAATATTCTCTTTACAGGTTTCATGTTGTCGCAATTACAGTTTATCAGGTTATATCATCCAGCGTGTAGTCGATCAGCTCGGCAAGGCTTTCGTAAGCCTGATCCAGGGTTTCACCAAAAGCCTCCAGCTCCCGGCCTTCAACCCTGTTCGCTGTTACAGACACACCGTTCCAGCTCTGATTGATACCGGTTACGCTGTATCCACGGTACCCTGCATCTCTCAGCAGGGTAATCTTCTCGGTTATTTCTCTTTCTTCTCTGTACTCTTCATCTCTGATCATGGCATCCTCCGTTTATTTTTCTTACTCCAAATAACAGCTTTTACACCAACTTTACCCTAATCCTTATACTTAAAGATGGATAGGGAATTCACCTATATCTTATTCCCTCACGATTTACACTTCTTTTTATTATCATCCTGAACCATTAAAAGTCATTGGCCCCGAATTGCTAACAAAAGGAGCACTATTAACTTCAACAAATTCCGGAATTATGTTTAACAGACTCATTACTGCAGTTACACTTACCACTTTTTTGCTGATACAAACAGGGTGCTCAGCTGATGCCCAGGAGAGCAACAATTGGAGATCCCTTTTTAATGGGGAAGACCTCTCCGGGTGGATCATTCCTGAGGGCGATGGCGGGCACTGGCAGGTTCTGGATGGCGTGATCGACTATGACGCTATGAGTCAGGCCGAGGAGAAGGATCTCTGGTCCGAAGAGGAGTTCTCCGACTTTGTATTGACGGTAGACTGGCGTATCAAGGAGACCCCATTTGTGAATGAGAATGTACCTATTATCCTCCCTGACGGGTCCAACAAACTGGATGAGAATGGTGAGGTGATTCGAATGTCTGTTCCCGATTCCGATTCCGGGATCTATCTGAGGGGAACACCCAAGGCGCAGGTGAATATATGGACCTGGCCTGTAGGCTCCGGTGAAGTTTGGGGCTACCGTACCGATCCCGATATGCCGGAAGAGGTGCGAGCTGCCGTAACGCCCTCCATGCATGCCGACAATCATATTGGCGAATGGAACACGTTTGAGATCACTATGGAAGGCGAACACCTTACCGTTGTTCTGAATGGCCATACGGTGATTGAAGAAGCGCATCTGCCCGGTGTACCCGAAAGCGGGGCGATCGGCCTTCAGCACCACGGACACATGGAGGATGGCGAGTGGGCCAGCTCGCCCTCTCTTGTTCAGTTCCGCAATATCAACATTCGTGAGCTCTGATCTGTAACGGTGCTTGGATGGTAGATAGTAGATAGTTTGCAAAGCGCATAGCGCGGAGGGCGGAGCGTTTTGTTTGCTTGGTTGATAAGTGGAGAGGGCCCTGGAAGACCCCTCTCGAGAGGGGAAAGGCTGCGGAGCGTTCAGCGAAGCAGGCAGGGGTGTGTTAGCGGTGCTTGGGTCGATTGAGTTCAATGTCGAGATTTCTTCACTTCGTGTACTTAGAGTCTTAGCGTCTTTTATAAAAAAGAAAGTCAAGGATATACTTCTCCCATGACGACTTTACCTTATTTTTGAGTTTTAAGTCGCCCTGATCTATGGCAAATTCGTGATTCCCGTAGTGTTTTTGATGGCACATTTATGCTATTGTTGACCA
>JAFIFA010000141.1 GCA_020832225.1 Balneolaceae bacterium | reverse complement strand
CCTCTCTCCACGCCTCATCCGCATCGCGTTTCAACTTATCGGAGGCAACAAGATCACCGAGCAGCCAGAGTCCCGGAAGCCACACCGTCATATAGATCACCCCATGCATCTGCCTCTTCAGTTTCAATTCCGCTGGTATCCTGCCCTGAAGTTCGTCCCACAAAGCAACACCAGATCGGATATATCGAGATGGATTCACTAAAAGCAGCTCCCTGTGGAGCGCCGCTGCAGCAGCCAATCTCTTGCGAGGCCTTCCTGCAGGTCTCACTCCACCCCTTTTCCAGCTGTAGATGCGCTCACCCTCAAACGCATAGCTAAATACCGAATCCACAAAACGGCGGGAATCACTCTCTGCCGGAATATCACTACCGATCAGATCGGATGCCAGCTGCGCCATAGGTTCTCGATTGTGCGGCACACCCAGCGTGTAGTATATCGCCGTTATCAGGCCCCTCCTCCAAGCCTCGTAGAGCCCGCATTCGGGCAAATACCACTGCAGCATCTCATTCACCTTGTAGCTAAAGTACTCCTCAGAGGCTCTCTCAATCTGCCTGCGGAAGGAACCCTGATAGCCGGGCACACCCTCAACGAGTCCACTACACGGTATCGGCGTTTGCCGGCTCCTTTTCAGCAACAGGTATAGCGGTTTCGTCAGAAACGGCTTTAAGTATACTGTATATGGCTCAAAGCCATCTTCCGTTATCGCCTTCACCCCTTTCGGCTCTTCGAGTACGACATGCAGAACCACCCGGTTAAACCCCGGATCTTCATGGTGTCTGTGAGCAAACCATTCATCCGCCTCTTTATGGATCTCGACGTCGCCATGCCAGCGGATTCCATCCACCAAAATATGCGCATTCAGAAAATCAGGACCTTCCCGTTTGTTCAAAAACCCCCGATTGACAATCACAACCCGCTTCCCGCATGCGGTCAAGAGTTTGTCGCAATCAAACTCCAGCCGGCTCCAGATCCACTGGATCAGTTTCTCTCTGTGTGCTCTCATTCACCCTGCCTCCTCATTTGATAAACCTGTTACTCATTTGCAGAAGCTCCTCTCTTTATTTCAGATAGAGCAAAAAAAAGGATAATTTCGAGCTTTAAATTTAATAAGAGATTTTCAGCAAATGATCCTTCTTGACCGAAAAAGAATTGCCAGAACGAGCAAACGTATGGCATATCAAATTCTCGAAGAGGCCGGTGATTCCCCCATCTGCCTGATCGGGCTAAATGAACGTGGTTTCAGCCTGGCGAATGAGATCCTGCCCGCCGTTGAGAAATCAGCCGTTGGAGAGGTCTCCCTATCTCAGATTGACGCCATCGGTGAAACACCCTTTGAGTTTCCCAGCCCTCCAGTTGATAACAGCGTCCTGATCTTTATCGATGATGTGATATTCAGCGGCAGCACCATGCAGAATGCCATGGAAAAAGTTGGTAACTTCAATCCTTTCCGTAAGATACTGGTAGCCGTTCTGGCCGACCGCGGACATCGAAAATTCCCTATTCGTGCTGAAATTGTTGGTAGCCATATTCCTACCAAACTGAACGAACATCTTGAGATGAGACTTAAAGACAACGTCCCGTTCTCTGTGGAACTCCTTAAACCCAACTCCTAAATAGTTTCAATACAACCATGAAAAAGCTACTTCTGACCTTTGCACTTCTATTTACTGCATCACTAACCGTTCAGGCACAAGACGCCATCTCCATCCCCGACACTCTAAGCGGATGGAATTACAGCTGGGATGTCGATTTTAACGGCTCTCAGGCCGCCTATTCTAACTGGTCGCAGGGTGGCGTTAATAATATTGCGGCCACCGGCAACAGCTCTTTTACAGGCATGTATCGTGAAGGGCGATTCTCGTATGGTGCAAGACTCAGTACACGGTTTGGCCAGACTCGAATTCAGGACGAAGGGGTCCGTAAAACAGACGACCGCCTCTCCCTTCGAAACAGATTTCTCTATGATCTCGGCGAAGAAGATGGCGACTTCAAGATCTTCGGTAATATAAATTTCAGAACGCAGTTTGCCGAAGGCTTCGACTATGGGGCCGGGCCGGACGATACCAACCTCCTGATCTCTGACTTTCTGGCCCCGGCCTACATCAATCAAAATGCGGGTCTTGCCTATATCCCTACAGAGAATTTTTCTTTTGAAGCGGGTTTGGGACTTCAGCAAACGATCGTAAGAAACGACGACTTGGCTCCTCTATATGGATTGAATGAAGGAGACAACTTCCGGAATGAAGCGGGTCTTACTTTTGCAGCAGGCTACAACTTCAGGCTGGCAACCAATATCAGGGTTAACTCCACAGTTGAGACCTTTACCAATCTCCAAAAAGCGATCCGCAGTACCGATGTTCAGTTCAGCAATCAGTTCATCGGCCGCATCAACAACTACATGAATGTCTCCCTGCGACTCGATTTCGTTTACGACGACGATTTCTCCAAAGAGCTTCAGGTTGCACAGGTTCTATCACTCGGTGTTTCATTCTCGGTGATTTAATCGCATAATCGCAACATCCACAAGTCCTGAATCTTGAACCATTACGGCGACTATCTACCGCTTCTGAAGGAGTCTCTGCGCAAACTTGACCGTTGGCGCGACTCCTTTGGTGAGGATTACCATGACGCATTAGCAGATGGCGAAAAACTGAAAGAGATTCTGAATCGCGTTGGAGAACGACTGGAGGGGAACTACCCCTTTCACCACCCCCAATATGCGGGACAGATGCTGAAACCACCCCACCCAATTGCGTGGTTAACATACATGCTCACGGCTACCGTGAACCCGAACAATCACGCCCTTGACGGTGGGCCTCCCACATCCGAGATGGAGAAGGAGGTAATACGAAAGCTCTCCGATTTTGTTGGGTATGATGACAGGAGTCTTGGACACCTTACCTCAACCGGCACAATTGCCAATCTGGAGGCTCTGTTTATAGGGAGGGAGATCCATCCCGGGAAGCATATCGCTGCCAGCTCCAATGCGCACTACACCCACAGCCGGATGTCGCGCCTGCTCAACGCACCGTTTCTGGAGATTCCGGTTTCTGCAACCGGCGAACCCGATCTCGGCTTCATCCGGAAGAGTGCAGAAAAGATCGGAACCCTGGTCGTTACCATGGGCACCACCGGCCTGGGCCATGTTGAGCCGCTGGGAGAGATGATCTCCATTGCGCGGGAGCATGGCATTCGGGTCCATATTGACGCTGCTTACGGTGGATTTTTCAAGTTGATCTCCGGCGACCTCCCCTCTTCCGCTGAGTGGGACCTCATGCATGAGGCAGACAGCATTGTGATAGATCCTCACAAGCATGCCCTCCAGCCATACGGGAGCGGAAGCGTGCTCTACAAGGATGCATCCATCGTCAGATATTTCAAGCACGACTCTCCCTACACCTACTTCACATCCGACGAACTGCATCTCGGCGAGATCAGTATCGAGTGCTCCCGTGCGGGGGCCTCCGCTGCTGCACTCTGGGCCACACTGGAACTGCTCCCGTTAAACAGAAATGGCCTTGGATCACTGCTTGCTGCCACCAGGGCAGCCTCCATTCGTTTTCACCATCATGTTGAGGAGAGCAACCGATTTGAGAATGTGAGCGAGCCTGCACTCGATATCAATGGTTATTTCAAAATTCCCGGTCAAAAGAAACTCTCTGCCGTATCGGAATTGAGTCGACAGATTTTTGATGGGGGCTTGAAGAGTCGTGACAAAGGCTATCACCTCAGCCTCTTCACCCTGCCGGCAGATTCATTCACCTCACAATTTCCAGAGTTCGACGCTAATGAGGATAAAGTGATCATCCTAAGAAGCGTCTTTATGAAGCCCGAACACAAACTTTTTGTTGATGAGCTGGCAGAGAGAATCGGGATCTAATCAGAGCCTGCCAGCCAGTACAGCCCGCTCC
>JAFIFA010000140.1 GCA_020832225.1 Balneolaceae bacterium | reverse complement strand
ATGGGTACGGGTTCACCTCCGCCGGTAAGACCGATACGGCGACTAAAGAATGGCTTTAGTGACTGAAGATTCCCGAGCTCAAAGAGATTGGCACTTTCAAGGAAAAACTGACGCTTTTCAGGAAATAGTACGGGAAAGCGGGTGAGATTTATCACCTGCTGATCCACGTCGGCCTGGGCGAAATCTGTATTGAAAGTAAGGTCTACAACACTGCTCCTCGATGGAGACCATTTGATTTCGCCACCGAATTTCGGACTTAGATCTGGCCGGTCCTCAGAGTATGGACGGTCTGCCTGAACCAGGCCATATGGCTGCACACGAACATTAAGCGGAGGGTCCGGCGGCTCAATGTTGGTGAGCTTTCCGGCATAACTGGTTCTGTACGCTGAATATGCCCGCGGCCATGGTGACCACGCCGACTCTTCATTACTACGGCGATGACGCCTCACAAAGTTTATCCCCCACTCCCCCTGATCTTCCTCATATCGCAACGAGCTCCAGGGGATCGCCATTTCTACAGTCCAGCCGCTGTCCGACCGAACGGTTTCAGCATACCAGACCACATCGTAATTACGGTTAAATATATAATCATCGAATACCTGCAGATCCCGCTGATTGCCATAGGGAGTAACCTGAAAACTGATGGCGTCACGCTCGTTATTGAAAGTATCAAAAACCACCCCAAACAGGTCGTTCTGGAAATAATCAAAATTGCGGCGCAGATCCCTCACTCGCGGCCGCTCTCCTTCATCATCCCGGTTAAACGCACCGATGTAGATATAATCATCGTTGTAGAGCACCCTGACTTCCGTGTCATATTTCGCGGGTTCACCCTGATCCGGCTCCACCTGCCGGAAGCCACTAATCACCGGAGCCAGATCCCACTCGGGCTCATCCAATGTCCCGTCAATCGTAATCTCACCACTGATACGAGTGGCTTCAATATTCAGATCAGGACGATCCTGGGCTATCAAAGATTCGCTGGCCAGAGCAATTGCAAGGAAAAGAAAGCACCCTCCCCTCAAATACAGGCGATATGAACATCTGTCATATCTCATAATCCCGCTCTTTTTCTGAATAGCACGATGAGTCCGCAAGCCGCAAGCAGATGAAAAGAGAGAGCCATCCCCGCTCTTGCAAAACCGTTATTTACATCCGCAGGGCTATAGCTGAATTGTGGAAGAGTGTCCAGATCATCAATTGCCACAAACTGCTCTCTCAACATTTTATCCCGGATGGTTCCCATCCACTCCAGCCTGAACTGTTCGGTGGAAGCGTGAAAGTGATTATAGTGAGCCGGTGATGTTCCGGCCAGGCTGTTCATCGCCTCTTTTAAAACGACTGCAGGTGAAAACGCACTGATTCTGCCTGCAAATTCTTGCTGCTCTGCAAGTCTGCCGTAGTAATCGTCAACGATGGGCGATACAGCCTCAGCGATATTCTGCCGTACCACATAGAACCACTTATAAAACTCGTAAAGCTCTCTCCACTGCTCGTCAGCACTGCTCCCCTCTGCAGCCTCTATGAACTCCGGATGATCCATAAAGTACCGGTCCAGAATTTCGTCACGATCCAGAGACATTGCCTCCTCTTCAGCATTGCGCATCTCCACAAGCGCCTCGGATCGCGGAGGAACCTCATATGCATTTTCTACCATAACATGGAGCAGCGTCGGAATTACAAGCACAAAGAATACCCACACTCCCAAAAGCGCCGTAATATTGAAAGATGAACTTTTCCCAAAAAGATTAACCAACAGAGACACCCCAAACCAAAACAACAGATAGAGTGACGTAAAGACGGAAAGAATGGCTATTCCAGCAATGTTACCAGTGACTGACACCCCGGCCAGCAGCATCGAAAGAAGCAGAATTACCAAAAGGGCAGCGAACAGAATCAGAAAACGGAACAGTAACTTTAAAACAAGAACCCTCATGAGCGATACAGGCTGAGACATCACCATCTGCAGCGTGCCATTTTCCCGCTCCTCCGAAAGGATGTTGTAGCTGAATGCTATCACAACCAGCGGAATCAGAAAGACAAGCACAAATGCAAAGTCGAAGCTGCCCAGCAGGTCGGTTGACGGATTGTAAAAAACCGAAGCTTTGTTGATGGGATCGCTAAAGGTCCTGACCGGAAAAATCCCGGCGTGGATATCACTCTGTCCTACGGCAAGAACGGCGAGTCCCGTTGGTTCAAAAACAGCTTGCGGGGTCAGTCTCACCTCAAGAGAAAACGGAAATATCGGGTTTATTCGCTGATTGTTTATCTCCTTCAGTCCGGCCGTTACGGAGTCGTGATCGGCAACAAAGTTCTGAAACTCAACAGACTGCGTCTGCCGCACTTCATCGGCCTTGATCAGGTATTTATCATGATGATAGCTCCGGTTTAACGTTGCAAGCAGAATAAGTCCCCCCAAAAGCAGAAAGGAGATCTGAAGCCATCGGTTGCTGGTCAGGTTTCGCCATTCGAGATGGATGATTTTTGAAATCATGGCTTAGCTCTCCTCTGATTTTGATTTAATTGTAAGAAGACCCAGAAATGAGAGCCCTACCCAGCCAAACAACAGGAACAGATTGCCGGATTGAGCTTTTAGCACCTCATCCATACCGGGAAGTTCATAGCCAAAATTGGGCTTGGCAGCCCACACATCGCTTCCGGCAAGGTAGGTTTCTCCGGTACGGGAGCTGTACATCAGATCCTCATTCAGATATCGCACAAAATCCTGACGATAGAGCTCCACGGCTTCTGAAAAGTCCCAGTGATTGTCCACATCCGTATAGGCCAATCCCATAGAGAGATTTCTGACGGGCAAAAATGGTGAGAGCAGTGACCCTTTTCGAATCAGTGCATCCTGTTCGGATATTACGGAGTGAATGTGCGCAAACACATAGTTATACGCTTTTGTGTCGTACTCTTCTCCAACCTGAAGCCTGTAACCTGCAAAATTGAACGGCAGATCTTCGAGCGAGTCGACCCCGTGCTCTTCCATAACCTCCCTCTCCAGTTCTCTGGCTGATGATGGAGCGTGTCCGTCTATACCCCCGGCTCTGGCTTCACTGTACATTTCAGCCACGCTATTAGTATCAGGTAATGGATTGATATACTGCGCCGCAGATACGAACAGTTTCGGCACAACCAACGTCGCTACAATCCATAATGCGAGAAGTGTGATGAAGGCAGCTCCTGAATGTTTACTGAACCAGGATACGATTAGCGTGAGATTGATGAAGATGAGGTAGTATAGCGCGTAAATAGATCCGAGAATCAGATAGTGAACGAGGCTAAACTCACCAAAACCGCTTACAGAATAGATGATCAGGCCCATCAAAATATACAGCGGGATAAAAAGCATAAACGTTGTAAACGTTACTCCGGCCCATTTCCCGAGCAGCACTTTCCGCAGGGGAACATCATGGCTTTGCAGCATTCTCCATGTCCCTCCTTCGCGCTCTTTCGTAAAAGAATTGAACCCGATCAAGATGATAAAAAGTGGCATCAGGTAGATCAGGATATAGGCGGGAGTGAGTTCGCCAAAGCGCACCAGCCCGGTTTCGTCCTCTATTTTCCGAAACTGCGCTTCATTCCTGACGTGCCCCTCCACAAAGAAGGCCGTTCCGGCGTATCGGTTCACGCCACGATCAATGAGGGCCAGCCTCGATTCCGGCTTAAAAAGATAAATTCCGTAATGTGCCGCTCCATGCGGATTCTTGTCTCGTTGGTTAAACCAGTTCTCTTCGATTCCCTGTTGGGCGGTTATGCGCAGATCCTGCTCCTTTTCGTAATAGGCCTTTGAGGATATAAGTGCAGCCCCAAACAGCAACACCATCAGAAGCCCGGCGGCCAGGAATCGCTTCTCTCGAAGCTGTTCTTTCCACTCTTTTTTTGCAATTCGAATCACCATTTCATGCCTCCTCTAAATTATGCAGAACCTGTTCCAGGTACACCTGCTCAAGTTCATCGTGCTTTACATCGCCCGCATTAAACTCTCTTCTCAGCACGCCATCTCTCATAATTCCGATTCTTGTGCCCGTTTCCCGCGCCCGAAACAGATCATGGGTGGTCATCAAAATCGCAACACCTTTCTCACTCAGAATCCCTAAAAGGCGTGCAAACTCGTTACTCGCCTGAGGGTCGAGGCCGGATGTTGGTTCATCCAGAATCAGTGCTTTTGAGTCCTTGGCCAGTGCAATTGCGATACCCACTTTTTGACGCATCCCTTTCGAGTATCCTGAAACCCGCTGATCGAAAGCTGATTGCTGTAAACCCGCCTCGTTCAATAGCTTTTTCAGATCTGAATCTGCAAGCTGCCCGTTGCTTAATCCCGCAAAAAACTCAAGGTTCTCTAGGCCGGTCAGATTGGGATAGAGTGCAAGGTTTTCCGGTATGTAGGAGAGAACACGTTTGGTTTCGCGCGCATTTTGAGAGACATCCATTCCATTGATAAACACCTTTCCATCGCTGGGCGCAACAAATCCCATAAATAGGTTCACCGTTGTGGTTTTTCCGGCTCCATTAGGGCCGAGCAGGCAGTAGACTTCCCCTTCCTTTATTTCAAGGTTCAGTTCCCGCACGGCTGTTAAATCGCCATATATTTTTGTAAGATTTCGGGCTTCAATCATAGTTTCATCCTTTTATTTGGCACCTGAGGGTTTGTTGTCGTGTAAAAAGGCACGTATTGGCTCTCAAACGAACACGGCCTGGTGTTGCTTTTCGGGAAGTGTAATTGTCCGCCAGGGTATCAGCCTGACAGACATGATGTGTGTGACTAAAAAAACAATTAAGCTCCCGGGCAGGCTATCCACCTGCCCGGGATGGAGTGTGTGTGACAAATAAACTATCCGTTTCCGGTTGGCGCGAATGAGTTTGCTGCAGTTTGCAGCAGCGTATCGATTTCGGTGCGATCCAGGTTCTGGCCGATAAAAACTATTTCGGTTTTCGCATTTGCCGTATCAGCAAAACGGCCGATCTGCTGAAACTGCAGGAATTTTCCGGCCTGACTCCATAGAAATGCAGCATCGGATCCTTCAACGGCGATGATTCCTTTTGAGCGAAGAATATTTTCGGGCAACCCCCCATTGAGAACATCGATTAGCCTCTTTTCATCAAAGCGCGTTTCCGTTCTGAAGATGTAGGTCTCAATTCCATACTCCTCCGATTCCGGTGAGGCCTCCTTCTCAAGTTCGGCTGCCCAAAGCGACGACTGCTCAGCGATTTCGATATCAAAGATGCCGGTATTCATGATTTCAGACTGATCCACTTCACCAAACTGCGCCTCAAGAATTTTAGCGCGTGGATTCATCGTCATGAAGAGTTCACGAAGTGTCTTCAACTGCTCATCAGTGGCGGCATCTTTCTTATTCAGGATCAGAATATCTGCCCCTTCGATCTGCTCGGCCAAAAGCTGACCGTAACCCCGACCGAACTGATCGCCCGGAACGGTGCTGTTGCGCTGGTACATCTCCATAAACTGGGCGCTGTCTACCATGGTAATGATGGCGTCCACAAAAACCCTGTTCTGGATGTTTGGGAGATCCGGATTGAGCTGAAGCAGTTCTGGCTGCACATAGAATGCCTGGGCAATCGGTATAGGCTCCCCGATCCCGGTCGACTCAATGATGATGTGGTCCACATCATGCTCCTGAATTAGATCATTGACGCCTTCTATAAGGTCGCCCCGTAGTGTACAGCAAATGCAGCCGTTAGAGAGCTCAATCATCTCCTCTGTGGTGTGCTTAACAAGACGCGAATCTACGCTTACCTCCCCGAACTCATTCACAATGACCGCGACTTTCCGGTTCTGATGGTTGCTGAGAATATCGTTCAGGAGCGTAGTCTTACCGGATCCCAGAAAACCACATAGAATGGTTACGGGTTTTTTTGATTTCTGCATATTGGATAAGATTCGGATACAAAGTGATCCGTTGTTTTGATTACCGTTATACCTCTTCCGTAAATGGAAAGAGAGTTTGAGAAGTGCTATTAAACGGTAATAAGGGGCGGGCCACGCAGAAAGAGCCCTTCTTCAACAGAAATGGTGTAGAGATCTGCCGGTCTGATAAGATTTACCAACAGGTCCTGCAGACCTATAGATATATGTTCGCTATCGAGGTCGGTCTGAAAAGAGGAAAGCAGTATACAATCGAAACAATCGCTATCGGGCCCCGAAAGAGGCAACTCTTCAGACGCATGGTCCTGATGATGTCCCCAATCCTCTATCGCATGTGATAGTGGATGAAAAAGCACAAACAGCAATCCTGCCATTACGCTGAATGCGGCAATACGGGATAATATGTTGTTTTGAAATTGCTTCAAGTGCTCTGTAAACCGGTTCTGTTATTCAAATAATGATACTAAGTTGAACTGAGTTATATCCTTTCAATTGATTCTAATTATTTGGCAACCTATACATTTTGCCCCTCAACACATTCTGAACACTCCACCCACTCCTCGTTCGGAATCTGCTTTATCGCGGATGGACTGTTCCCTTTCTCAAATACCGGCTTGAAGAGTACATTTCCTTCATGTTGCTCATTTCCACAGGTGTGGCAGTTCACATCGTAGGCAGCCCTTGTTGGAGTATACCCCGTGATGATCCAGCCATCATGCCCCTGATGGGCAGCCAGACTCTCCAGTGCCGCACGAACCGTCTGGGATTTATTCCCTTTATAGTACTTGTCGGCCAGCTTTGCCAGCAGTTCGACGGTAGGTTCATCAAGTGTGAAGTTGAGTCTTTTCATAATCTTTAATCCTCTCCGGATTGTGTTGCAGAAATTGGATGATGTTTATGAGCAGCGTTGTTGCAGGTTCGATGGTGGCGATAGTTTAACCAGTGTCCGGCTATCAGCAGAAAACTGCCGGCAACCGTTGCTACAACTTCCACTAAATAGCCAAGCCATAAATGACCCAAAAGCCACCCCGCCGTAATCAACAGAAAACCGGACAGCAGATAACCAACAATTTTTCGATCAAAGTGAGCTCTTTTGGATGCAAAATAGACGGTTGGGGCAATCACCAGGATAAAGAGCGGATGCAGCCACTCACTCAAAAACGGAGCGATGGCAGTTAGCGGCAGGAGCGCAATCAATACAGGGAAAAAGAGGCAGTGCAGTGCGCAGATCGCAGATACACCCAGCCCAAATCGATCCCAAAATACCGATGCCGTGATACTTTTGTCAGGCAAAACAGAATGGTTGAGTAGAAATATCGTGTGTATCAATATACACACTTCAGGGGCAGATTATCAATTCTGTTCTTTTGGTCCCTCTTCGTCGCTCCCTGAAGCCGAATCATCTCTTTTTTCTTCGTCAAACTCACCGTTTTCGCTCCCCTCTTCTTCCTCAGGCATCACATCCGGATTCTTCTCCCTGAACTTATCGATATACTCTTCGATGATCTCGTCGGCATCTTCGTCCTCATCGAGCTCCATCTGGCGCTCCATAAGAAGGCGTCTGTGCTCGGCCATATCATCATCTTTCAATATCTCATCTATCTCCCTCGGCTTCGGAAGCTCCTCCACTTTGTTGATCCCGAAGTGCTTCAGAAAGTGTGGAGTAGTTTTATAGAGCAGAGGTTTTCCCGGAGAGTCGGCCCGCCCCGACACCTTAATCAACATCTTCTCCAAAAGCTGCCTTAGAATATAACCGGAATCGACGCCCCGGATCTGATCCACTTCTGGCTTGGTGATTGGCTGTCGGTAGGCCACAATCGCCAGTGTCTCAATTGCCGACTGCGACAGGCGCCGGTAGGCGTTTTCATGCTGAAAAATACTGAGCCATGGGTGAAAACGCGGCTGGGTCACAAAGGTAAACCCACCACCCGTTTTTTCAATCCGGAAAGAGAGATCATTCTCCTCATACCGATCGTTAAGCTGATCCACAATTCGGGTAATCACCACCTCGTCCGGCTGCAGCTCCTCCTCACTCTCATTGACAATAGAGGCTAGTTTCTCCCACGAAATCGGTTCGGGGCTTGCAAAAATAAGAGCTTCAACAACGGAACTAAGGCGCGTTCCATCAACAAATCGATAATCAAGCATTCGGATCTGGTGTTGTGGATCAGAAATTGGGTATGAAGATAGAGTGAAACGGGATAAGTAGAAAGCGTTTACTCACCCCCTGTCCCCCTTATACATTGATTTTAGAAAAATAATCGGCAACTTGGCAATAAGGAGGTTCCGTCCCCATGGCACCCGATGCCGTCAGAGA
>JAFIFA010000139.1 GCA_020832225.1 Balneolaceae bacterium | reverse complement strand
GATTCAAGGCCGGTTCAAACTCAATCGAAGTCTTTCCTTATGCCGAAAATTTGTCTGGGCAATGAGAGACTCTTCAGTTGCTCTCTCTTTAATTTTCCCCTCTGATACTTCAGAGCGTGAGAATATCCCTGAACTCTTGTGATCGACGACGTGAAATCTCGATCTCCTTGCCGCAGGACATCTCGATTTGGAACATGGCGTGATTGGTCAGCTGCACATTTTTGATATGGGTAAGATTGACAATGTACTGCCGGTTGGCTCGAAAAAATATTCGCTCAGGTAATTTATCGTTCAGATAGCTGAGCGTTCGGTTAATCAACATGATTCCGCCGGAGTAGTATGTTTTACTGTAGTTACCACAGGTTTCGAAATATCGAACGTCCTTCAGATCTACCAGCTCACACTTTTTTCCACCGTCCAGCAGTATTTTATCGTTGAGGGTAAGAGGCATTACCTTATTCATTACGTCTCTTTGGCATTCAAAGTCTTTGAAGTGATACGATAGAGATGCGTGGATTGTTACTGATTTTTTTGACTCACCTGCACCCCTTATCTCTACTCGTTGCGCTCGCAAAGAGGGGGCGCCATGGTTAGATCGTGGATTTTAACGCACTGCGCTATACGCTTAGCGCAGTGCGGGCAGAGGGTGAGTACGAAACTCTATAATGGTTGAAGTTCACACAACTGCCCCACATTATTTATACCTTGATTAGTAATCTTATCAAACAGAGAGGAACTTACTATGGCAGAGACGGACTCAACATTGCGCTTAGATCAAATCTACACCACCAGTTTTCAGAAAAACTGGGAGTTGCCTCTCTTTACAGATTATGGAGGGGATACCGCCTCGTTCCGGGATATTGCGAAACGGATTGAAGCGCTCAAGAGTACCATGAATCGAGCCGGGTTGAAGCCGGGCGATAAGATTGCAATATACGCGCGAAATTCATCAAATTGGGCTACTTCCTTCTTCTCGATCATGGCGTTTGAAGGTGTTATTGTTCCCATCTTGCCGGATTTCACTCCCGATAAGGCCCACAATATTTTGAAGCACTCCGGGGCCAAAATGCTTTTTGTGGCAGACTCTCTCTATTCCAATCTGGACAAATCACAACTCCAGAACCTGCAACTCACTGTCTCAACAGATGACTTTAAAATTCTGGGTGAGGAGTCCGGCTCACCTGCAAAGTTTGCCACGGACGATTCCCTGAAGGTAAGCAGAGAAGAGTTCGCTTTTCCGAAACGGAATGAAGAGGATCTCTTTATCCTCTCCTACACATCCGGATCGATGGGATTTTCCAAAGGGGTGATGCTTCCTTTGCGAAGTATTGAGTCAAACATTATCTACGCCAGGGAGCACATGCCGCTCAAGGCCGGCGACCGAATTGTCTCCATTCTGCCAATGGCACACATATTCGGGCTGACGTTTGAGTTTCTGTTCCCTGTTTCACTGGGTTGCCACATCACCTTTTTAACCAGGGTTCCGACGCCCCAGATTTTGTTAAAAGCCTTGGGGGAAGTAAGGCCTCAACTGATTTTACTTGTACCGCTGATCATCGAAAAGATCTATAAAAAGCGTATTGTGCCAGCACTTGATAAGCCTGTGATGAAAGTGCTATTAGCTATCCCGGGCGTCAGGGATTTGATCTACAAGAAGACCCGGAATAGTCTGATCGAAAGTTTTGGAGGAAATTTTCATGAAGCGGTAATTGGTGGTGCAGCACTAAGCCCTGAAGTGGAGAACTTTTTCAGAAAAATCAACTTCCCCTTTACAATTGGATATGGAATGACTGAATGCAGTCCGCTCATTAGCTATGCTCCCCACAATGAAACCAAGAAAGGCTCCTCAGGTCAACTGGTTGACCGCATGGAGGTTCGGATTGACAGTAAAGATCCATTCAAAGAGGCCGGTGAAATTCAGGTGAAGGGACGGAACTGTATGCTGGGCTACTACAACAACAAAAAAGCGAATGAGGAAGCTTTCACCGAAGATGGCTGGCTGAAAACAGGAGACCTGGGAGTGATTGATGAAGAGAATTTCATCTACATAAAAGGACGGGAAAAGAATATGCTCCTGGGCCCAAGCGGACAGAATATCTACCCCGAAGAGTTGGAGTCTCGCCTTGCAAACTTCCCGTACGTTCAGGAGTGCGTCATTATTCAGCGTGATAACCGGTTGATCGCAAAAATCTATCCCGATGGAGAGAAGATGGCGGAGACCGGAAAAGGTGAAGGTGACCTGGACCACATCATGGAGAAAACAAGAAGAGAGTTTAACACTGCTGTAGCAGCTTATGAACAACTTTCAGGTATTGAACTTGTAGATCTTGAGTTTGAGAAAACGCCCAAGAAGAACATCAAACGCTTTCTCTACTCCTGAGTTTGTTTACTGTGACTCAACCCAATCCCTTATCTCTCTACTCACTGCGTTTGCAAAGAGGGGGACGCCTTGGTGGGGTTTTGGGTTTTTAACGCATTGCGCTTAGCGCCAAACGCATGGCGGGTAGAACAGCCTCGCAGAGGGATAGGGGGGGTGAGTAAATGGTGAGTAAAATAATCAACCCCTATCCCACATTGCATTAGGTTATATCAAACCCAAGGATTAGATTCCTCTAATAATTATGTGGCCGGTGTTTGATGAACCCAATTAAAGGTTATGACCTCCGAAAATAGCACTGCGTTAGAAGCTCAAACGAACTACTCCCTGGCCCCCTTTTTCGATCTTTCCCACGACCTGCTCTGCATTGCCGGGTTTGATGGATATTTCAGAAGGGTAAATCCCGCCGTCTGTGAGGTGCTGGGGTACAGTGAGGAGGAGCTTCTGTCAAAACCGATCAGCCACTTCCAGCACCCGGATGATAAAGAGATCACGCGCAGAACACGTGAGCCGATCCTGCACGGTAAGCCTCTTACGAATTTTGAAAATCGGTATATCACAAAAAAGGGAGAGGTTGTCTGGTTTTCGTGGACATCGATACCGGTTAATGATGAGGAGTTGATTTATGCCATTGCCAAAAACGTTACCCATAAAAAGAAACAGGAAGCGGAGCGGAATCAGCTTCTTTCAGAATCGAGCAAAAACAACAGCCGCTTAACGCAACTTAACTACAACACGTCGCATGACCTCAGGGCACCCGTTGGTAATCTGATCTCCATTTTTAGCCTGATGGACATCTCACATATTACCGATGAGCAAACACGCGTCTTTATCGGGATGCTGAAGAAATCGGCCGACAACCTCAAGGTGACGCTGGACAACTATGTGGACAGCCTGAAAAGCCAGGATTCACGGTTTATTGGCTTGGTTGATACCAAAATCATGGATGTGATCGACACCATCAGGCTCACCATCGATTCACTGATCAAGGACTCCAAAACCACTTTCCGGATCGACCTGGATGCTTATGACTCCGTAAACTTCAACCCGAAGTACCTGGAGAGCATTTTTCTCAACCTGATAACCAACTCCATCAAGTATGCCCACCCGGACCGTGATCCCGTCATCACGATTAAGACCAGGTTTGCAGATGGGAAGAAGAGACTCATCTTTTCGGATAACGGAATCGGGTTCGACAGTGAAAAGCAGAAAGAGAACGTGTTTGGGCTGAATCAGACCTTCCACGAAAACAGAGACAGCAAGGGTATCGGGCTCTATCTTGTCTATAACCATATAACCAATCTGGGCGGACGAATCACGGTAGAGAGCATTGTTGACCAGGGAACTACGTTTGAACTTACCTTTCGGGGGTTATGAGGGTAAGTGATGGCTACATTCTGCTGTCTCAAACTGGGCAGTGCTGTAGCCGGCTTTTTTTGGGTTTTTTAACGCTTTGCGCTTGGCTCAAAGCGTAGACGTGGTGAGTTCTCTTCTTTCTTCAGGTTTTTTTATACTGTCTGAAATAAGCCCTCCATTAAAATCAACCTTATACAGGGATAAAGACTGCTCTAATGCCTTTTCTGATGTCAGCCACTTTTACACCTAACCCGGCTTCGCAAGCACTCTATCAAGATCAAAATGCCGATACGGAAGATCGGGTTGAGGATCTGCTGGATAGAATGACGATATACGAAAAAATTGGTCAGATGACCCAGCTGAACATCACGATGATCAACCCAACCGACGATCAGGCAGATGTAGAGCTGAATGAGGAGAGTGCAAGAGAGCTGATCCATCAGCACCATATCGGATCCTTTTTGAATGGTGAGGCTGTTCCGCCTTCACAGTGGTTTGAGTTTATGGACGGCCTTACCCGACTGGCCTCAGAGGAGTCCAGGCTCGGCATTCCCATCATCTACGGGATTGACCATATCCACGGAGCAAGCTACCTGGCAGAGAGCACCATCTTCCCTCAAAAGATCAATTTGGCCGCCACATTTAATACCGAACACAGCTTCAATACAGGCTGGGTAACCGCATACGAATCGGCAGATTTAGGTCACCACTGGAATTTCGCGCCGGTGGTTGATCTGGGAGTAAATCCCCTTTGGGCCCGGTTTTGGGAAACCTATGGTGAAGATCCTCACTTGGGTTCCAGAATGGGGGAAGCGTACGTAGTGGGTTATCAGGGAAATGAGGAGATTGCCCCCTTCAAGGTGGCCGCAACCGCAAAACACTTCCTGGCATATTCCGATCCGCATTCGGGCTGGGATCGCACACCGGTTCAAATAGGAAGCCAGGCGCTGCATGAGTTTCACCTCCCCCCTTTTCAGGGTGTGATTAATGCCGGAGTAAAAAGCGTGATGCTCAACAGCGGAGAGATAAACGGTGTGCCCGTCCACGCATCACCCGAAATAGTAACGGGCCTGCTTCGCGAACAGATGGGATTCAATGGGGTTGTTATTACCGACTGGGACGACATCGGAAAGCTTGTAGATTTTCATCGCGTGGCAGAAAACTATAAAGAGGCCACCTACCTTGCCGTTAATGCGGGGATCGATGTAAACATGACGCCCCTCTCACTGGAGTTCAATGAAGCGATGCTTGAACTCTATGAAGAGGGACGAATCTCTGAAGAGAGAATTGATGAGTCTGTCCGCAGAATTTTAACGCTGAAATTTGACCTCGGGCTTTTTGAAAATCCCTATCCCCGCAACGACAGATTAGACCGGATTGGAACGGAAGAGAACCGGCTTAAAGCTCTGAAAGCAGCTGAAGAGTCCATCATTCTTCTGAAGAATGAGGAGAGTGTGCTGCCTCTGACTGAGCCACAAAATATCCTGGTTTTTGGCCCCTCTGCCGAAAGTAAACGGAACCTCTCCGGCGGATGGACCCTCGCCTGGCAGGGTGGTGAGGAAGAGCGATTCCCGGATGAGGTTCACACCATCCACTCCGCCCTGAAAAATCACTATTCCGATACTGATATCGAAGTGATTCATGAAATTCCGGTGGATGGTGAAGAGAGTGAGCAGCAAGCCTTCTTTAGCCGCCTCGAACGTGCCGACATGTTGATCTATGCAGCAGGTGAAAAGCCCTACACCGAGTTTGTGGGGAACATAGTCGATTTAACCCTCCCCTCCGATCAGCTTGATGAGATCCGTTTCATCAGTAAATCCTCCACTCCGGCAACGTTAGTCATGGTCGCGGGTCGTCCAAGATTGGTTACCGATGTGATCCAAAACGTGGATGCATTTCTGTTTGCGGGACTGCCGGGCTTTGAAGGAGCTGAAGCGATTGCCAACATCATCAGTGGTGAGACAAACCCAAGCGGCAAGCTCCCCTTCTCATACCCTCAGCACACCGGCCATTTTGTGAACTACAACCATAAGCCAAGCGACGTCTACTTCTTTGATACGGATGAGGCGAACCATATAGCCCAGGGTGCAGAAAATACATCACTCTTCCAGTTTGGCGAAGGGTTAAGCTATACCACATTTGAATACAGCGATCTCGAGCTCTCTTCTGACCGGCTCACCGAAAGCGAAACCATTACCGCTACGGTCACCCTTAAGAATATCGGAGATATAGCCGGAAAAGAGTCTGTGCTCTGGTTTCTCACCAATAAGGTGGGAAGATATACGCGTCCTGTGAAAGAGCTGAAGCATTTCGAAAAAGTAGAGCTTGAGCCCGGTGAAACGGCTACCCTCTCCTTCCAAATTGATCCGCACAAATCACTTGCATACCCCGACAGTAACGGCGAACCGATTCTTGATCCCGGTGAATTCAATCTGCAGGTAGAGAGCCTTGATATCGATTTCAGGCTTGTTGATTGAGGTCCGGCTTCTATTTATCCACGCAGCTCAAACGCTTCTCGGCCAGTTAAGGTTTAAGGAGGGCAACCCCCAACAAACCTTTTTTTGATGATGTGGAAATACAATGGAAGTGAACGGCCCGATTTTGCCAGAGAACCCGGTCCCGGGGAGGAGTCGGTGTGGGACTATCCGCGTCCGCCAGCCATCTCGCAGGATAGCCGAACCATTGAGGTGAAATGGATGGAGAAGACCATCGCGCTGACGACTGAGTCTGTACGGGTACTGGAAACAGCCAGTCCGCCCACGTTCTACCTCCCACCAAAAGAACTGCAGGAGGAGTTTTTCACCAGGGCCTCCGGCTCATCCTACTGCGAATGGAAAGGGAGAGCCACCTACTGGAACATCACTGTTAACGACAACACACTCGAAAAAGCCGCCTGGAGCTACGAAGATCCCACCCCTGCCTTCCGGGACATCGCCGGCTACGTCTCCTTATACCCCGGCAAACTGGAGTGTTATGTCGACAATATCCGCGTCAAACCACAGCCCGGCGGATTTTACGGCGGCTGGATGACCCCTGAGATTGTGGGTCCGGTAAAGGGTGAGGATGGTACGGGTGGGTGGTAGATAGTTTGCGTGGCGCGTGGCGCGGAGGGCAGAGCGTTTTGTTAGTCGTGCTGCGCCTTTGGCGCAGTCCCGAGACGTCGGGAAGTCATGATCGTGAGGATGGAAAGGTCTTTGAGTAAATGAAAGAATAGTCT
>JAFIFA010000137.1 GCA_020832225.1 Balneolaceae bacterium | reverse complement strand
AACCTTCGTGCCCATTGTGGCTTCCCTCACAGACGCCGGCAGATCCTCCGCTTCGCTCCGGTGCTACCAGGTCTCAACACTCCCACTCTCCCATTTCCCCCACTCCCAAAAAACCTACATCAACCCAAATAACGTCAGGATGTGATCCACGCTGTTGGGCACAAACAAAATCATATACAACACACCCCAGATGGCTCCGGCGATGTGGGCTTCATGGTTTACGTTGCCACTGCCGCGCTTGCTTTCGTAGACGCTGTAGGCGAGGAATGCAGCCCCGAAAAACCAGGCCGGAATCGGGATCGGCAGCAGAATAATAATGATCGTCTCGGTCGGGTAAACAAAGATATAGCTAAAGAGTACGCTCTCAACGGCTCCCGATGCCCCTAACGTGGCGTAGTTCGGATTGTCGTGGTGCCGAAGCAATGAAGGGAGAGATGAGAAGATCAGTCCGCTAAAGTAGAGAGCCAGATAGTGCCCCACCCCAAGGGTCTGCTCCATCACTATTCCGAAAAAGAAGAGAACGAACATATTAACGAGAAGGTGCGACCATCCCGCATGGAGAAAACCAGAGGTGATCACCTCATACCAGGTTTGCTCCCGAACGGTTCGGTAGGGGCGCAGCATACCTCCCTGCAACAGGCGCGGACTGCCGTAAAGCGCCGCAACCGATATAAGAACCGTAATCCCGATCAGTGTTAGTGTAATCGCCATAATCTCTTCAGTTAACCATTAGCGCACAAAGATAGTGAATCGTGAACAACATCAAAGAGCGAGCTGCGGTTTCCGTATCAGTCCGCCTCGTTTACATTGTTTGATTAAAGATAATGCCTTCGTAATTTTCTCGACTGAAATTACAGCCCGACTTTACCTCCGTTCTATTTGAATATGATCATGAGATTATCCCTCCCCCTTGCTGTCACAGTGATTTTACTGCTCTTCCTCGCTTCGTGTGGAATTGTGCGTCAGGCATCCGAATCCCAGCCGGAAACCTCCGGAACCGAAGACGGAATGGTACTCGAAGAGGGTGTCGCCAGCTGGTATGGCTCCAAATTTCATGGACGCGCAACCGCCAATGGCGAGACCTATAACATGAATGCGTTCACGGCCGCACACCGAACTCTCCCCTTCAATACTGTGGTGAGGGTAGAGAACCTTGATACCGGCAAAGAGGTGGTGGTGCGCATTAATGACCGGGGCCCATATGTGGGTAACCGGGTTATCGATCTCTCAAGAAGGGCTGCACAGGAAGTTGATATGGAGGATGCCGGCACGGCGAACGTTAGGCTGATTCTTGTCGAAGAGGGCGACCGTCCCATTACCGACAGCAACCGGAGCAGCAGGGAGAGCTTTACCGTTCAGCTCGCCTCCTATAATTCTGAGCGGGAAGCACAGAGTTTTTCAAACAATATTGATGGTTCAAGAGTAGAGAGCGTCACCTCTGCCGGCGTCACGGTTTACAGAGTCTACTACGGTACATTTGAAACATCCGATGAAGCACGCGAGGTTCAGCAGCGGCTTGCTTCTCAGGGAATTGACGGTTTTGTGAAGCAGATGGAGAATTAATTTCGTCTATCTCAAATCAGTTTCCATTTTTTCTATTTTGCAGGATTGATCTCAGCGATATTGGGGTTATGATGCCACCACTAAAATATATCAGACTATGAAAAAAGATATCATCGTTATTGGAAGCGGGTTTGGCGGACTCGCGACCGCATCAAGACTGCTCTCCAAAGGCCACAACGTAACCATTTTCGAGAAACGCGATAAGCCCGGCGGACGTGCCTACGTCTATGAGGTGAATGGCTTTAAATTTGATGGCGGGCCAACCGTCATCACCGCTCCTTTTATGTTTGACGACATCTTTGCAGCGGCCGGGAAAAAACGCGAAGACTACATCAAATTTGTGCCCTGTAACCCGTTCTATCGTATTTTCGACCATGAGGGAGAGCATTTTGACTATAATGACGATCACGAATTTACTCTCAAGGAGATTCGAAAACGTAACCCAAAAGATGCAGATGGATACGAGAAATTTCTTGGTACGACAAAAGCGATCTTCGATAAAGGATTCGTGGAGCTGGCCGATAAACCATTCCTGAAGTTCACCGATATGCTGAAGGTTGCACCCGACCTGATCAAGCTTCAGAGCTATAAAACGGTGTACAAATATGTATCTCAGTATATTAAAGATGATTTTCTGAGACGTTGCTTCTCATTCCACCCTCTTCTTGTAGGAGGCAACCCTTTCGACACCACCTCCATCTACGCAATGATCCACTACCTGGAGCGTGAGTGGGGCGTACACTACGCCATGGGCGGCACCGGAGCGATTGTGGATGCGATGGTACAGCTGATTGAAGAGCAGGGTGGCAAGATCCACCTGAACGCAGAAGTGGATGAGATCCTGGTTGAGAAAGGAACCGCAAAAGGGATTCGCATGAAGGATGGTACGGTTCACCGTGCCGATGCTGTAGTCAGCAATGCTGACGTTGCGTTTACCTACAAAAATATGATCGATCCCGATCACAGGCGTAAATATACCGACGGCAAGATTGAGCGTACTAAGTACAGCATGTCGCTCTTTGTGATCTATTTTGGCACCAAAAAGAGATATACCGACTCCGGACTGGCTCACCACAACATCATCCTTGGAGAGCGGTATAAAGAACTGCTGAGCGACATCTTTCACGATAAAAAGCTGGCGGATGATTTCTCCCTCTACCTCCACATGCCCACCATCACCGACCCATCGATGGCACCGGAAGGTCACGAGGCGTTCTATGTACTCTCACCTGTGCCCCACCTCGACAGCGGAACCGACTGGAACGAGATGGCGCCGAAGTACCGGGACGCCATCATGAACTTCCTGGAAGAGAACTACCTGCCCGATCTGCAGGAGAACATCGTTGCCGAACACTATATCGATCCACTCCACTTCCAGGATACATTGAACAGCTTTAAGGGCTCTGCTTTTTCGGTTGAACCGATCCTGACGCAGTCGGCGTGGTTCCGACCGCACAACCGCAGTGAAGATGTGAATCAGCTCTACTTTGTTGGAGCAGGAACACACCCCGGAGCCGGACTGCCCGGTGTGCTATCATCGGCTAAGATTGCAGAGAATCTGATTGGTGAGGCTTGATTTCAGTATATTGATGAATTCAAATAGTTTGCCAAACCACTCTTAAGGTGATCCGAAAGTTATACCCTAGATTTAGATTTGAGCCAATCTTTAGAATCTAATTCAGGGTATTGGTCATTGATGTTGCAGCTTCTGTGATTTCCAAAATTGCTATCTCAGCAGTCCTCGTTTATGAGAGATCTCTTCGCCCAAAAGAGAGACAGACCCACTTCGTCAGAAAAAAGCGAAACTCATCTTCATTTTATCTCGTACATGATTGAGAGTTCTGATCTAATTGTTTTTTTAGCTGATTTGGAAAATTGTTGGTGAGATGGTGTGCAAATTATCGTAGATAAAGTTCCTAAAAATTCAGTTATGATAGCTAATAAAATGAATCGTTCAGAAATAAACATTGATTAAATCTCACTGGTTTGTGCAACTTAAATCATATCAAGATTACTAAATGCCTTGTATGCAATCATTCCAGGAATTATCCTCATTTAAGTTTTCTGCTTTGAGCTCAAAAAAATCATCTAAATAAATAGTAAAAATTTAAATCGACTTTTAATCACATGAGACAGACATCAACCAATGAAGTTTTAATAAAGAGATCCACCTATTCAATATTTTTACTTCTTTTAGTTCTCTCATGTAGCAAGGTGGATGATACAAATCAGACCAACTTCGAAGCAGTAAAACAGTTACACCCTACTACAATTAATGTTTCAGGAACTGAGCTGTTAGTTCCTTCAGGATTGGATGTTTTGGAATCAGGTCTGTTAATTATTGAAAGAGGACAGTATACCAACAAATTCAAATTTTTTGATTTTGATCAATACCAGCTTATCGGGGCATTTGGCACATCTGGAAGAGGGCCTGATGAATATTCTGAATCAATTCCACAACCTGTCTCAACAACTATTACAGATAACGTTCAACTTTATGATTGGGTCAAAAAGAGAATACAAGTCTATGACATATCGGTTAACGATCATGATGAAGAAGTTATTCAGACAAAAATCAATGAATATGTACTGCCTCCGGAGTTGATGTTATCGCAATATTCGGCATTTATTAATGATTCTACTGTTGTCTCAAGCGGAGGGTTAAGTGGTGGATATATCTCGTTCACAAATGTTACAACCGATCAAACAGACTATTTTAATCCATTGGATTACGATTTAAGCGATTATGGGCACAGGGAGAAAAGTTATTTATTTGAAAGTCTTTTTGCCGTAAATAATGAGAAAAAGCTTATAGCTGTAGCCTCAAAGTATATGCCAGAATTGCATATTGTAACTTTTGAGGGAGACATTGTAGCAAAAACTAATTTACCAATCGATGTAGACCTTACTAAGCTTACGGACATAGAAAACATGACCGTTAACTTTTATGGAGTCACTTCATCTAGTCAATATATTTATGCCTCCTATGTTGGGAAATCAATGAATGAAATGAGTGTGATTTTAGATAGTACTGAATTTCAGGATATTGACCTGATTCAACTATATAAGTTTGATTGGGATGGTAATTTTATTGACTCCTTCATCTTAACAGGGGGCTTATATCGCTATCTATCAATCGATGAAGCCAACAGACGTTTGTACTCCATCAATACCATATCACCAAATTATGAAGTTGTTTACTTTGAAATGGAGTAAAGTAGTTTTATTCTTTTTTTGTCTGATTCTTGATATTTAAACCAGCATAAAACGACTCATATAGGACGAGTTTGCTGTTTGAGACATTTGAAAGTTGGTTGCCTTACCGCACATCCGCCAAACCATTACAAAACCACCTCATCGTTTCCGAAAAACCTCCGAGTTATCTAAATTCCCGAATTGATAAACTCATATAAAACAAAATCAGAGAGTCTACTGATGACAATTTCAAGAGATATAGTTGGGATTTTGGGACTATACGGTGTGCTCCTCTTTACCATATCCTGCACAGCCGAAAATGAACATGAGGCAGAAGACCTTGACGCACCTTTTTCACTTGAACAGGTAAACAGCTGGAGTATTCACGCACCGGAACTGATTCCGAACCCGGTCTATGCGGGAGTTCTGGAAGATGGTAGCCTTGTTATTATAGACCGCTCTCTGAATACCATCAACCATTTTGATGCGGAGGGAAATCACCTTGAAACCCGGGGCGGTGAAGGACGCGGACCGGGTGAATACCTGAGCATTGTGGCTGCCGATTTTCATCCTGATGGCAGGATAGCCATTGCAGATATCAGCAATGCACGAATTTCCATTGTCTCATTCCATGATGAAGAGGAGATCACAGTTCCCCTTAATAGCGGCTGGAATACTCAGCTGCAATGGAAGGAACCGGGCCTCGTCATATTTAACCACCCTTTTAATCTCATGGCAACCACTCAGGGTGATATTCTTATGAGGCTTTATGATCCGGAGACCAATGAAAAAGAGGAGTTTTTCCAAATGGAGCTTATCATGAGTGATCCACCGTTTGAAGAGATTTCCTGTACATTTTGCTGGTTTCAATTTAACGATGATCTGAGTTTCTATACAGCCCCGCAGGACACCAGCTACAGAATTTTCAGGGTAAACCCGGAAACAGGAGAAGAGACACTTTTTAGCAGAGGCGGAGTTCAACCTGTAGCTTACACCGAAGAGGAAAGAGAGAGGCTTGCTGAAAGCCGGTCCCGCAGTATGCAGGCTACCGGAGTGGATGCTCCAAACGACTATCGGGCGCCGCAATACAGGAACCGTTTCAGGAATTTCTTCGCCGACGATTCGGGCAGGTTATGGGCACAACTGAACGGACGGGCAGATGATCCGATCCGGATTGATATTTTTTCACCCGATGCAGAGTACATTGGTTCGCTGAACGCTCCTGATAACGCTTCATCTATTCAGTACACAAAAGGTGGATACCTGCTGGTCCGATACAGAAACGATGATCCGGACAGTTGGAAAGGTGGGCTTTATAAGGTGAGTGAGTAGTTCTTAAAGGTCGATATTTTCCAGTGCAAAACTGTGCAAATGCATCCTCATACATAGAACGTGTTAAAACTGAACATAGACCTCTGGTTCTCACCCAACATGGTAAAAGTTCTGCAGTTTTTAATTGATGTGGAAGATTATCAAAAACTCCTTGATAAAGTTCAGTTGCTTGAAGAGTTATCCACTGCTCGAAGTGAACTAGATAGTGGTAAAGGAATTACTCAGGAGGAGTTTTTCAGTGAATTGAGATCCAAATACTCATCATGAAAATAACTTGGTCACCCACTGCAAGAACTAAAACCAAAAAAATTCTTGAGTTGCGAAGCGTCTCACCAAAAAAAGGCAGCCCCTAACAAGAGACTGCCTTTTACATAACCGTAAATAACTGCGTTTATCCCTTCAGAGACTTCTGAAGCTTATCCCAGTCGGCGAGAAATTTCTCAAGGCCGATATCGGTAAGCGGGTGCTTCAGCAGCTGCTCAATAACGTTGAGTGGCATGGTTGCCACATCAGCACCGAGACGAGCAGAATCAAGAAAATGCATTGGGTGACGAATACTTGCGGCAAGGATCTCTGTCTCAATACCGTAGTTATCATAGATGAGACGAATGTCGGCAATCAGGCTCATCCCTTCGCTCGAAATGTCGTCCAGACGTCCGATAAATGGGGAGATGTAGGTAGCCCCCGCTTTCGCAGCAATAAGCGCCTGAGAGGCGGAGAAGCAGAGCGTACAGTTGGTTTTGATCCCCTCCTCACTGAATGTCTTAATCGCTTTGATGCCATCTTTAATCAGCGGAACCTTCACAACAACGTTATCCGCAATGGATGCGATTCTTCTCCCCTCTTCCACAATCTCATCGTAGGTGGTGGAGATCACTTCAGCGGAGATATCACCATCAACCATATCACAGATTTTGGCGATGTGGCCTTCAAAATCTTTCACGCCAATTTTAGCGCAGAGGCTTGGATTGGTGGTTACACCGTCCAGAACACCCAGATCATTAGCTTCCTTAATTTCGTCCAGATCAGCAGTATCGATAAAAAATTTCATAGAGTAGAGTGATTTTGGTGGTTTTGTTTTTTAAATATACAGAATGTGATAAACCCTGTCAGGAAATAGATTTATTCATCTGAAACTTTTGTTATTTTAATAGAAGGATAATCAAATACAGAAAACTTAAACGGAGACATTATGAGCAGCAAAGGCAAAGAGTTTACCATTGGACTGTTAACCGGAGCACTGATTGGTTCAGCAGTAGCGCTGCTGTATGCACCCGACTCAGGTTCCAATACACGCGGTAAAATTTCCTACCAGCTGAGTTCCTATGGTGACGAACTCAATCAAATGATCGCTAAACTGAAAAATGAAAAAGAGAAATTCTCATCTGAAGCAAAACAGAAGAGCGATGATGTGGTCAGTGATGCCAAAAAACGTGCGGACGACCTGATCCAGGAAGCAGAAGCTCTTCTTCAGAATATCGAAAAGAAGAAGTAAGGCTCACTTACCGGTTAAAAACCAGATTGCATAAAAAAAGCCTCCCGCTCGTCACGGGAGGCTTTTTTTTATTCGTTTTCTTCGTCCGGGCTGTCTGCTCCAAGTGTTTCAAACACTTTTTGCACCTCCTCGTCCGATTCGTCCATGTCGGCTCTAGAGCCAACGATTAGCTCGTCGTACTTAAGAAGTCCGGTACCTGCAGGCACTTTGTGGCCAACAATCACATTCTCCTTCAGGCCGCGCAAGAGGTCTTTCTTCGCCTCAATGGACGCCTGGGTAAGCACCTTGGTCGTCTCCTGGAAAGAGGCGGCTGACAGCCAGCTCTCTGTGGAGAGGGATGCTCTTGTGATACCGAGAAGAATCGGTTTGGAGATGGCTGGTTCCGCTTCACGCGTCTGCAGCTCATCTTTACCTGCCTGAATCAGCTCGTTGTTGTGATCACGAACCTGACGTCTGTCGAGAATAACACCTCTCTTCAGTTCACTTCCGCCCGGATCGGTTACAACATACTTACCAATCAGTTCATCATTTCGGTTATTCAGCTCAAAGCGATCTACTTTGTCACCTTCCAGGAACATGGTGTCGCCCGGATCGGTCACTTCAACCTTCTGCATCATGGTGCGGACAATCACTTCAATGTGCTTGTCATTAATCTTCACACCCTGGAGACGGTAAACTTCCTGGATCTCATTCACCAGATAAGACTGTACCGCAAATGGACCGAGAATGTTCAGGATCTCTTGTGCCGGAATGGTTCCGTCAGAAAGTGCCTGTCCGGCTCTCACAAAGTCATTCTCCTGAACCAGGATATGCTTGGAGAGCGGGATGAGATACTTCTTCTCATCGGTTCCATCTTTACTCTCAACAATTACTTCCTGAGAGCCTCGCTTACGGCCGCCCATCTTGACGATACCGTCAATTTCAGTAACGGCTGCAGGATCGCTCGGTGAACGTGCCTCGAAAAGCTCCGTTACACGCGGCAGACCGGCTGTAATATCTTTCGACTTGGAAGCGGCCCGTGGAATTTTCGCCAGAACCTGTCCGGCCTGAACCTTCTCACCATCTTCAACCACAATGTGGGTCTCAACAGGGAGGGTATTTTCACGGATTCGGTCATCCACGCCTTTTACGGTCAGTGTCGGTACCAGCGAACGGTCACGAGAGTCGATAATTACCTTCTCTTTGTGACCGGTCTGAGCATCGGTATCTGCCGTATAGGTGATCTCTTCGATGATGTCGCGGTACTCAACGGTTCCTTCCAGTTCAGAGAAGATCAGTGCGTTGTAAGGATCCCACTTACAGAGCGGCATTCCCTTAGGCACTTTGTCTCCCTCTTCAACCAGCATCTCAGAGCCGTAAGGCACATTGTAGCTGTTCAGAACCTTGCCATCTTCTCCAACGAGCTTCAGTTCGCCTGCACGGCTAAGAACTACGTTGTGAACCTCTTCACCATCGTCGTACTCAACAACCCGCACATTTTCAAACTCAACCTTACCGTCGAACTTCGCTTTGTGCTGGGAGTCAGACTCCATACGGGAGGCTGTACCACCAACGTGGAATGTTCGGAGTGTAAGCTGCGTACCCGGCTCACCGATTGACTGAGCAGCAATAACACCTACTGCCTCACCAACCTGTACCAGACTGTTTCTGGCCATATCACGTCCGTAGCACTTCGCACATACACCGCGTTCGGTTTCGCACGTCAGTACAGAACGGATCTCCACCTCTTCAATCGAGGTTTCAGCAATCTTCTTGGCGATCTTCTCGCTAATCAGCTGGTTCGACTCACAGAGCAGTTCATCCGAGATTGGATCCTTAATCTCGTGCATCGACACACGGCCGATGATACGATCTTCAAGGCTCTCAATTACGTCTTCATTATCTTTCAGAGCCTGCATCTTGATTCCCCGGAGGGTACCGCAATCCTGCTCATTGATAATAATATCCTGTGATACATCAACCAGACGTCTGGTTAGGTAACCGGCATCAGCCGTCTTCAGGGCCGTATCGGCAAGACCTTTACGAGCACCGTGAGTAGAGATAAAGTACTCAAGTACGGTTAGTCCCTCACGGAATGAGGAGAGAATCGGATTCTCAATAACCTCATTACCCTGCTGCATGGAGCTCTTCTGCGGCTTGGCCATCAGACCACGCATACCGCCAAGCTGACGAATCTGCTCTTTCGAACCACGGGCACCGGAATCGGCCATCATAAATACGGCGTTGAATCCGTCTTTATCTTCCGCCAAACTCTTAAACAGCGTCTCGGAGACACGGTTTGTAGTACTGGTCCACTTATCAATAACCTGGTTATAACGCTCATTGTCGGTAATGAAACCCATCTCATAACGATCCTGGATTTCAGAAACCTCATCCTGAGCCTTGTTGATCAGCTTCATCTTCTCATCTGGAATGATGATATCCTCAAGGCTGAACGAGAGTCCGCCGGTGGTAGCGCGCTCAAAACCGGTCTTCTTCATCTTGTCAAGGAACTCGGCCGTTGCCATTGTTCCCACTTCGGTATGAATGTTGCCGATCAGAACACGAAGCTCTTTCTTACCGAGCGTCTTGTTCATGAACTCAATTCCTTCAGGCAGAATGCGGTTAAAGAGCACACGTCCCGTAGTGGTCTTGATCATCTCGTAGGAGGTTTCACCCTCTTCGTTGGTGACCGGAACGCGAACGTTGATCTTCGCATGCGTCTCGATTTTGTCCTGATCATATGCGACCAACACTTCATCGACGTTGGCAAAGGTTTTTCCTTCTCCCTTCTTGCCATTACCCATCTTGGTCATGTAGTAGATACCAAGAATCATATCCTGTGATGGAACGGCAACCGGGCCGCCACTTGCAGGACTGAGGATGTTGTGCGAACCGAGCATCAATATCGATGCTTCGAGGACCGCATCATGGCTCAGCGGAAGGTGAACCGCCATCTGGTCACCGTCAAAGTCAGCGTTGTAAGCAGCGCAAACAAGCGGGTGCAGGCGAATGGCATCCCCTTCAATCAGAACGGGTTCAAAGGCCTGA
>JAFIFA010000124.1 GCA_020832225.1 Balneolaceae bacterium | reverse complement strand
GTTGATCTGGTACCGCCGTGCGATCCAGCTCAATCATGAATTCCTGGCTGATGATGCCGTACTTAAATCCACATCCCGGGTTTCATCCTATCAGAAACTGCTGTTCAACACGCTTACCGAGAATCGGTTCACCGTACCCGCCAGCCATTTCAACTACTCAATGACCAAAAAACGGATCATCATGATGACACAGTTCTCCTCCCCCATAGAGACATGGCTCAAAAAGCTGTCAGCTCTGTTGCTTATAGCCGGTGCCGGTTTTCTCTTTGGCACGTCTGCCACTGCACATGGTGAAGAGCCGGAAAAACGGGTGACGATTGAAATTACAGATAGCGAGATTCTGAAATTCAACGGGCATGAGATCCATATCTCTCTGCTCTCCGGACAGCTTGCCGGGCTCGAAAACATATCAGACTACATCGTTCAACTAGAAGTGGATGAAAATGCAGAGTTTGGCCATGTAGTGGATGTTCAGAAAATGCTTCGCGAGCACTTGCTACTGCGTATAAGCTACTCGACTTCTCAGAACCTGGATGTTGAAGAAAAAGTATTGAAGCTACCGCCACCGCCCCCATCAACCCGGCAGAATAGCGTCTCAGATGGGGATCATTAATGGCCTCCAAAGATGCTTTCCGCAAAAAATCGCTCTACACTGTTTTAATCGCAACCATATTACTCGCCTTCCAGATAACCGGCTGCTCCGATGATGATTCTCCTCCGCCTGAAACTCAGGTCACGAAGCTCACCGACTATGAAACCATCATCAGTTATGAAGATGAACTTCTGGGCACGCCAACTGTGATTCGATATGCAGGTGATTCCACATTTTTAGTTACTGATCTGGCCCGAAAGGAAGTCCTTGAAATCAAAACGAACGGGGAAATTATCCGCACGTTTGGAGGAGAGGGGCGCGGTCCCGGTGAGGTGTTGTGGATCAACACATTTTATCTCTATGAGGATCAGATCTCAATACTCGATCCGTGGGAGTTTGTGATTCACAACTTTGAGCGAAACGGCAACCTTATCGACTCTTTCAATTTTGGCGAGATGGGCTACACCCCTTTTATGCCTTCACCACCCGTTACAGATCAAGTGGTTCTTCCACCCTACCCGGAGTATCAGCCTCACGTGACAGCAAACGGCGATATACTGCTCTCACCGGCCGCCACAGGTGATGATGCATCCTCTCTCTATCGGATCTATCAATCCGATGGCAGCTTCAGGGCGCCTGTCGGGCATATTCCGGATGGTTCAACATTCCGGATCGATAATGACCTGACTCGTGAAGAAATTCTGGATGGAGAGGTCCCCTCTTTTTAACTGCCACAGTCATTTCCGGTATCGGCTGCCTATGAAAACTCTCCCATCTGGATAGTCAACATCTCCATTCCGAAAGTGGCGAAATACAGCCCCGACGGCGAGCAGGAGTGGTCAAAACAGATCAAAGGCGTGCCGGAATTTGATTCCAAGCACGAGCAGTTCATATCAACCATGGAGCGTATGACTGCTGGTGGTTCCACCAACCGAATCGGCCTTACCTATTACTATGCCGGAGTTTCATCCCCTGAAGGTGAACTCTACCTCATCGCTGATCCCGAAGAAACTGAGGTTCATCGGTTTGATGCGGATGGAAACCTGACTCACCGCTATCAGCTGATCGCAGAAGAGGATGATCTCCAGCCCATTTTTGATGTCGATTTTGAACAGAACCGGATTTTTGTTGTAAGTGATGACGGGGATATCAGGGCCTATCGGTTTTGAACCGATTGCCCCGAACTGTTATCAACGCAGCGACATCCTTGCCCGCTCAACCACATCACCAACCTGAATTCGGTCCACAACATCCATTCCGCGGCTCACATCGCCGAAGAGCGTGTAGTCGCCATCCAGATGGGGTGCCCACTGGTGCATAAAAAAGAACTGGGCGCCCTCCGTGTCGGTGCCCGAACTGGCCACTCCCACCGCTCCTCTCTCATAAGAGTTGAATGAGGGTTCGGTTGGCAGACGGTAATCAGGTCCCCCAAAACCGTCCCGGCGATCGAAATCACCGCCCTGCACCACAAAATTCCGAACCACCCGATGAAACGCCACACCGTCATACGCCCCGGCGCGTGTGAGGCTGTCGATCGATGAAACGGTGAAGGGTGCGGAATAAGGGTCAAGCCTCACTTCAACGGTTCCCCGGTTGGTTTCCAGAATCCAGTAGGGTCGGCTGCCCATCTCATAGAGGCGATCCCAGTCGGGCGTGCGGAACGGTTTCTCGCCGATTTCAGCAACCGGTTCAAACCGATCCGGGAATCGATCTTCCAGAACCTGCTCGAGATTCATGCTGTTTTCTCGTTCACCCCGTTCTTGGAAATCACTGTATCGATTGTAGAGAAGCTCATAGTCATCATCACCAACCAGCTTATCATCTATCAGAAGTGAGTTTAGCCCGGAGATCACGCTTCGGTCGCCTCTTTCAATACTGTTCATGATTATGGTATGGATTCGATCCCGAACCTGATCCGGCTCTTCATGCTCCATCCAGAGCGTGGTGAGGGCACGGGTGGCGTGAAGTCCGCGCACTCCTCCCTCCTCCAGGTGATCTTCAATTCGGTTCAAAAAATCCTCTTCACTCTCTATCCGCTGATAAATTCGCAGAGAGTGCTCGGTGAGATAGGGAGATTGTGATGTTGCAAGATCCAGCTTCCGGCGGTACCATCCCGCTTCCTCCTGATGATCAAGAAGCAGCTCCAGCGATGTGAAGTAGAGCTCATGATTACGGGTTGGCCCTGCGATCTCCTCCCGAATTTGGGTCAGCAGTTCGTCACTCGGATTGCCATGCTGACGAAGTGCCTCAAGCAGGCGAATCTGCACATGCGGGTTTTGATGATGCAGCAATCTTTGAATCAGCTCCTGCTCCAAATCGACTCTCTCCAGATATTGAGCGGAAGCAGCAAGCTCAACGGCAAGCTGAACCTCCGTTCGTAGTTCCCGGTCTGAATAGCGACTCAGAACCTCCTCTGCGGCAGGTACGCCGGCTATACGAACCATCATTCGGTCGGTCTCCGTATCGTGCAGGTCCATCCCATTCCAGAGATCCAAAAGCTCACCGGCCAGATCGCTGCCTGGCTCGGGGCGATTCAAACCGCTTCTGAAAAAACCATACAACAGACCTTTTCTGGTATCCTTCTCCTCCGCCTCAAAAGCGACCCGGAATACGGTACGGCGATCTTCATCCCCAATTTCAATCCGGGTCATCAAAAAGCCCGCTGAAGTGGCGCATATGGAGTTGCCACCCGGAATTTCAATCTCATCAAGCAGAAGCTGCAGCTCCTCCCCCCCGCCCTGCCGTCTGAATACAGTGCAGAGACCGGATTGATCCGCCTCACCGGTGCGGAACATCTCTCTGAGCGTCTGCAAATCCTCATCGATCAAATCGTGGAAACTCAGTGCATACCAGGCGGGATATGAACCATCCTGAACAACGGCATCAAAAAGCTCACCACTATTGTCCAATTCGGTTTTAGCCAGAGATCTCCAGACATATTCCGCTAAATCGCTGTCACTATGAGACGAAAGCTCCAGAAGTGATTGGAAATCACGCTGCTCAACGGCTGCACCCACTTCAGGATAATCATCGATGAAGCGATTGTCACGCTCACGCGGTTCTCCGGGTGCACAACCTGCAATCAAAAAGAGCAAGATGCCGATCAATAAAGGAGTGGAAGGAATATTGTTATTCTTCAAAGTTCTTCGTTTATTACACATATATTATACATTAACCCTATTGATTATGGATAAGGCACAACTGACCCGAAAGCAGAAAGAGTTTTTCGACTTCATTGTTGATTATAAGAATGATAATGATGTATGGCCAACTTACCGGGAAATTGCGGATGAGTTTGGTTATAAATCGCCCAACAGCGTTACGCAAAACATACAGGCGCTGCTCAAAAAAGGGTATCTCGTTAAAGGAGACGATGAGGAGTACGATATCCATCCCGATCACGAAGAGATGCTGGGAGCAAAAGCTGAGAGCGGCATCCCCGTACGAGGACTGATTGCGGCCGGCTATCTGCAGGAGGCGGTTGAAGCGGATCTTGGACGGATTACGCTCGAAACCATTTTCCCAAACCTGGACAGTATGTTTGCACTCCGCGTTTCCGGAATGAGCATGAAGGATGCCGGTATCTTTGACGGGGATTTTGTGCTCCTGATGGACAGCGATGTCCAGAATGGAGATATCGGGGCTGTACTCTACAATGGTGAAACCAGCCTCAAAAAGATCTATTACGACAAGAATGGGCTTCGGCTTGAACCGGCCAATGATGATTATGACACCATCATTGTTGAACCCGATGTGTTTGAGGAGGTGCGGATAATCGGGAAGTATATCGGACACGTAAACCGTTCAGGTATCCACCGCGGAATGTCCAGAAAAGCGAGTTAAGAGTTCGTTTTGCTGCTTTGAACAGATCAGGTCAGTCAGCAGTCTCAGCAGACTGCTGACCTCATTAGATACTATTTCTTCTCATCTTTTGCCGTATCGAGCTTGCCGTTCGCCCCTTTTCGGGATTCGAAAAGTTGTGAATCCTTGATCCAGGCGCGCCCACCATCGTGCTGAAGTTTCTTTCGGTTTTTATATTTGAATGCCTGCTTATGCAGATCCGGTAATTTGCTCATAGTTGCCTCAATTAAAGTTTTGCTTTAAAATACGTGTTGTGGGACGATCAAAAAAAGGATTTTTCACGAAGGTACATTTTGCACCAACTCCTCCTCGCCTGTCACGCTAAATGGTGGCAAAAAACATTCAGGCTTTATTTTCAGTTTAATTTCAAAAGCTTTATCTTTGGTGTCTATCCAAAAATTTGAAATTCAAGGAAATTCCAGATATGTACGCTATCGTAAAAATCGGCGGGCATCAGTACAAGGTTGCTGAAGACGACACTATTTTTGTAAATCGCATCGCTGAAGGCGAAGATAAAATCACTCTCGAGGATGTTCTTCTTGTCAGAGATGCTGATGGTAATGTAAAGGTCGGCAAACCACTTGTAGAAGGCGCCAAAGTGGAAGCAACCGTTGTGGATCATCTGAAAAGCGATAAAGTTATCGTTTTCAAGAAAAAGCGACGTAAAGGCTACCGTGTGAAAAACGGACACAGACAGCCGATCACACAGCTGAAAATCGACAAAATTTCGTAACTAAGGACAACGAGGTACACCAATGGCACATAAGAAAGGTCAAGGCTCCACAAGAAACGGACGAGATTCAGAATCGAAGCGACTCGGTGTTAAGAAGTACGGCGGTGAAGTAGTCCGCGCCGGAAATATCATCGTGCGACAGAGAGGAACCAAATTCCATCCAGGCGAGAATGTTGGCCGTGGTGGTGATGATACACTCTTCGCCCTTTCTGACGGCAAGGTTACCTTCCGTCGAAGAGGAAACGGCAGAAAGTTTGTATCTGTAGAAGAGGTATAGTCTACTCTCTCTAAATCTATTTTTTATACCCCGGCAGCTTCTGTCGGGGTTTTTTTGTTTAAGGGTGACAAGATTCCCCGGTTTCAGATGTTTATATTAAAACTTCAAACCGCAACCTCTGCCTCAACCCTCTGTCATGACAACCAATCCGTTCCGGATTCCCGGTTTTGAGCATCTCAGCTTCGGCTCCATCTTCTGTGTTGGCCGAAACTACGCTAAACACGCCGCTGAGATGAACAGTGATATACCTGAAGAACCGATCATCTTCCTTAAACCACGAAGCAGCCTGATTATTGAGGATGATACCATCCGGATTCCCAACATCTCCTCCAATGTTCATCACGAAGTAGAGCTTGCCATAGTGATTGGGGAAAAAGCGGATCGAATTTCTGAGGCGGAAGCGTCTTCTGTGATTGCAGCCTACGGAGTGGCACTCGATATCACGGCCAGAGACATCCAATCTGACGCCAAAAATAAAGGGCTTCCTTGGTCTCTGGCAAAGGGGTTCCGCACCTTTTCTCCTGTTGGCAATTTGATTCCATTTACAGATTCAACAGACCTGCCAAATCTCGAAATCCGGGTTAGCGTCAATGATGAGGTTCGTCAGAATGGAAATACATCAGATATGCTCTTTTCTGTAGAGCGAATCATCTCGTATATTTCCGAATACTTTACACTTTGGCCCGGCGACCTGATTCTTACCGGCACTCCCGAAGGCGTATCACAGATTCTTCCCGGCGACCGGATCCGGGCTTCCATCGGCGACGAATTATCCCTGCTTGATCTCCATGTTTCTAAATAGACTTCTCCCCCTCATCACCCTGATTTTCTTGTCTCTGCCATCGATCTCCGAAGCGCAGTTCAACCAGGGTCCGCTCGATTTTCTGGACGACTCCGTCACCTATCTATGGCCCACCAACGCTAGCACGCAGCTCTCATCAACCTTTGGTGAAACACGCTCTGCACATCTTCACGCCGGTATCGACATCCGTACCTGGGGTCGGGAAGGCTACCGGGTGTTTGCCGCCAGGGATGGCATTGTAACAAGAATCGGAATTGGGCCACACGGCTATGGTCACGTTATCTACATGAGGCACGCTGATGACTCATATACCGTTTACGCTCACCTAAACCGTTTTGAGCCTGAACTGCAGGCCTACGCCGACTCCATCCGCCTGCTCGACTACAGTTATGAGATTGATCTCGACATCACTGATCGCGGTTTTCGCTTTAAACAGGGTGATGTGATTGGCTATTCCGGCTCAACCGGTGTTGGTCCTCCGCACCTTCATTTTGAGGTCCGCAACCCCGAATTCATGCCAGTTAACCCACTTCTGACCAATCTGAGCGTTACCGACAATATCCCTCCGGAGTTTGTACAGTTAGCCGTTGAGTACCTTGATCAATCCTCGCTCAAACGAAAGGGGCACTCTATCTATGCGGTGAAGAAGGAGGGCGGAAACTACAGCTTTGGAGAGGTATCCGTTAACGGACCGATTGGTTTGGCTGTACGGGTACAGGATCAGGCCAATCAATCTCCCAACATCTATGCCGTTCACACGCTCACAATGGTGCATGAATCGGATACTCTTTTCCATTCATCGGCCGATGCATTTTCATTCTCCGAGTCGCGACAGATGTTTCTCGACCGCTCCTACCAACTGCTTGCCCAGACACGCAGAGGCTACCAGCGTCTCTATAGAGTGGCCGGAAACACGCTACCGCTCTATAGCCATGTCGTTAATGAGGGGATTCTATGGAAGGAAGAGGGAACTTATCCGATAGAGATAATCGCAACGGATGCCTTTGGAAACCGTTCAACAGCTACCATTGATCTCCGTTTTGAGGGCACCGAGGCTCCTTCCGAGCCTGTCTCCTATGTACCTGCCTACCCCGATTCCGAATCGGTCTTTACCAGGCTTGCAAGCTGGAAAAGAGGAACGGTTCCAAATTCTGAGACGCTTCTGGCATCAGCCGGGCCCTCAGATATACCCGTCTCATCAACGATAGAGCCTGTGTTTCGCTTCTCATCCCAGCATTCAGCATTGACCAAACTGGCACCGGGCCGTGTTCAAACCATGCATACACCCGATCAGAAGCTCTGGCTTCAGTTCCCCTCGGCGGCTCTTTACGATACGCTCAACATCAAAATGAAGGTGGAAAAATCGGCTGGACAGATCGACATCTCATTTGATCCGGTGCATCTGCCCCTCAACCAGAGTATCCGTTTTAACTACATCTTACCCGAGCAGTACCGCGATTTAGACAACCTGGTGCTCTACTCCGTTGATCGCCACAGAGGCCGGGAGCGATTCATCTCCTCGGATGTGTCGAATGGCATACTGCGCGCCTCGCTCAGTCAGATTACCGACCTCAGAATCAAGCGAGACCGCACCGCGCCATGGGTGGGTCGGCCACGAATTGAAAAAAACCTGGGAGATAACTACATCGTGGTGCTTCCCACTACCGATCGTGATTCCGGAATCGACTTTCGCCGGTCTGAAATTACCGTTAACGGAAATCGCGGCATTATTGAGTACGATCCCGAAAAAGATTTTCTCTCTTTCTATCTGCCCGGCTTCAAGCCCACGGCTAATAATGAAATAGAGTATCGGGTGTACGATCGTGCAGGAAACAGTAGCACCAGAACGGTCAATGTCCCACACGGTGGATCATGACTCTATATCCAGCAGATCAATTCACTTCTGCGATACAGCTGATCTCAACCTTCACATTTTTAGGAAGTGTCTGAACGGCAACGGTCTCTCTTGCCGGAGGAGCATCGTTAAAATAGCGACCGTAAACTTCGTTGACGACGGCAAAATCATCCATACTATCCAGAAATATGGAGCACTTGATCACGCGGTTGAATCCTGAGTCTGCCGCTTTTAGCACCTCTCCAAGGTTTTCCATAACCTGTTTGGTCTGCGCCTCAACCTCTTCACTTACAATCGTCATGGTTTTAGGATCAAGTGCAATCTGACCGGAGCAGTAGACCAGTCCGTTACTGATCACAGCCTGGCTATATGGTCCGATAGCTTCTGGAGCTGCTTTGGTAGAAACAATTTTACGAGACATGTAGAAAGAATTTATTTTAATGAAACTTTATGCAGAAATTGACTTTTAATATAAGCAGATATCTACGTAAAGCGAGCGGGGATACCATTAAGCTGATGTAAGCCGTTATTGCGGAAAGCGCTTTATATGGTTACTTTTGCTTGCATATAAAACATTCACCAACCGATACATACTGAAATGATTCGATTCAAACCATTATTGATCATCTTCGCCCTCGTTGGTTTTCTATGGGCATGTGAAACTACTGATCCTCTGGTTAATGAGGTTCAACTTGCTCTGGTTACCGGCGATTTCGAAACTGCGCTTGAAACGGTAAACGCTGCGATTGAAGAAGACGAAAATAACTACATCGCCCACTTCTACAAGGGTAATGTTTACGCTGGAATGGCTGAGGCTGAGGAAGATCCAAGAGACCGTAAGGAGTATTATGAGAGATCAAGGGCATCTTTCGACAGGGCAAAAAGTATCATGCAGGGTCTTGAAGAGACTCCGGGTGAACTGGAAGAACTTGAAGAGACCGTCACTTTCTATTGGGCAGAGGAGTTTAATGCCGGAGTAGAAATTCTGAATGACGACTCTACATTCAATGCCACTCCGGAACCGAATTACACCACCGTTGCTCACATGGTGAATGCAGCCACAATTCAACCAGACAGCGCCCTCTCCTACCAGGTAATGGCATCTGCCTACTTTAATGAGAATGACATTGAAGAGGCAGTTGAAGCGTATGAGCAGGCGATGTCTCTGCTTAGTGCGCCTGAAGTAGAGGACTACGAATTTATGGTAAGTATTCTGCTTGTACAGGAGAATTACGATCGGGCCATCCATTACGCTGAAGAGGCTCGTGAAAGTTTCCCCGATGAGACCACATTCGTTCAGCTGCTTGCAGATGCGTATCTGCAGTCGGGCAGGCAAGATGAAGCTATATCCCTGATTGAGAGCCTGATTGCCGATGATCCGGAGAATCCACAGTACAGACGAGTACTTGGTACGCAGATCTATCAAACAGTTGATGTAATTCTTGTTGATATTGGACGGCTCTACGAAGAGGCTTTTGAGCTTCGACAGGAGTTCAGAGGACTTTCAGGTTCAGACCTGGAGGAAGCTGAAAGCAGATATGAAGAGCTTCAGAGCCGTATTGATGATAAAGAGAACGAAATGGACGAACTCACCGAAGTTGCCATTCGTGAAATGAAGCGTGTAACTGAGCTTGAGCCAGACAGTGAGTCTGCACACGCCATCCTTGGAATTATCTATCAGAACCGTGCTTCAAATCTCTTCGACCGCAGAAATAACGCGGAAGACTATGAAGAGCTTGAAATGTGGGACGAAAGAGCCCGCGATAACCTCAGGGAAGCAATGGTATTTTACGAGCGCGCCGCTGAAATTGAACCTGACAATCCTGAGAACTGGCAGTCACTTTTCCAGGTCTATACAGCACTTGGAATGGAAGAAGAAGCTGAAGAGGCGATGGATCGCGCAGGAATGTAACCCTCTAATCATATCACTATATGTTTAAATCTATGTCCCGAATGGCGAGCACCATGCTTGCCATCGGGCTTTTTTTTGCAGTATCCTGTTCTCACTTTCAAAGCTCTTCGCAAGAGGAGTCGCCGGAGAGCACTCTTGAATCATACACACAACAACTTGAAGAGGTAAATGCCGATCTGGAGAGCAATCCTGATGATCCTGCCCTCCAACTTCAAAAAGCCGATCTGTTGGTCGCTATTGCTTTTGAAACAACACGACCCGGTGATCGACGTCCCTTCTACCAAAATCTGAGAGATCTTTCTGATCAGCACAGATTTACAGATGGACCTTCACAATCTGATTTTGACCGCCTGACCACAAAAGCCTGGACAGCCGAGCAGGGTGATGGTGTCCGACTCCTTCAGCAGAGCGAGCCTGAAAATCATCCGCAGCTGGATCAGATTGTTGCTCATCTGGAGAACGCCATCACGGTTAATCCCGACAGCCTTTCGAGCTACAATCTGCTGGCAAATACGCACTACCGCAATGGAAAGCTCAACAAAGCCATTTCTGTACTCGAAGATGCTGATCAAATAACCGAAGAGTCGAGCAAGGAGCTCAGGGAAAAACTGGCCTACCTCTATCTGGAGTCGGGCAGTATTGATCGATCCATTACTCTATATGAGGAGTTGGCTGAAATGCCATCCGTTAGCGCACATATCCGCCATGGCCTGGCCAATGCCTATATGTTGAACAGACAGCACACCGATGCAATCCGTGTGCTCACACGCCTGACCCATGATTTCCCGTCACGGTATGAGTATCAGGAGGCTTTGGCCACCGAGCGCTATTTCAGACTACTCGAAGAGATCGACGGCATCGTCTCAAGACAGGAGCTCACCGACGAAGATCTCTCCCTTGTGATATCAACTGCTGAGGAGATTGATGGCCTTTTTGCAACCCTTAAGGAGAACGTGCCATCCTCGGAAGAGACCCTTTTGAGAAGCGGAGCATTCTATAAAAACACCGCTCAGCGGCTGACCGAAATTTCCTCTCTTGGGTCTGAAGACCAAACCGGAGAGCTGCAGGTCACTAGAGAAGATCTGTTGGTCAAAGCCCTGCCTATATGGGAGAAGCTTACAGAAAATCACTCTGAGAATATGGACTACGTTCGGAATCTCTACATTGTCTACACAGAACTTGAAATGGATGAAGAGGCTGAATCACTTCAGCGCTCTTTCAACCTCTAATATCAGACATGAAATTTAATACCAAAGCTATTCACGCCGGCCAGAAGCCGGAAGAGACAACCGGTGCCGTAATGCCTCCGGTTTTTCAAACGTCTACCTACGCACAGAAAGCACCTAACGACAATCAGGGGTACGATTACGCCAGGGTTGGAAATCCAACGCGAACGGCGCTCGAAAAGATGATCGCCGGTCTTGAAAATGCGGATGAATGTGCCTGTTTTTCAAGTGGAGTGGGTGCAATCGATGCCGTAATAAAAACACTTCGCCCCGGAGACCACGTCATCTCTACCAACGATCTTTATGGTGGTACCTACCGTCTCTTTACACAGGTTTTTGAGCCCTACGGAATTGAGTTCACGTTTGTGGACATGACCCGCACGGAAGAGATTGAGAAAGCGGTCAAGAAGAATACCAAGCTTATCTGGATCGAAACCCCTACCAATCCTCTTCTCAGAATCATCGATATCAAAGCTGCGGCCAAGATCGCGCACAAAGCGGGAGCACTGAGTGTAGTTGACAATACCTTCGCCTCTCCCTACCTGCAACAGCCACTGGAGCTCGGCGCTGACGCTGTTATGCACTCAACCACCAAATATCTGGGTGGGCATTCAGACGTCATCGGCGGTGCCGTTGCCACTTCCAATAAAGAGCTGATGGAGAAGCTCCGCTTTCAGGTAAAAACAAGCGGTGCCGTACCCGGCCCGATGGATTGCTATCTCACTCTAAGGGGTATTAAAACACTTCACGTTCGGGTTGAGCGGTCTGTTCAGAACGCAAAAAAAATAGCCGCATTTCTACAGGACCACCCTAAAGTTGAATCGTTGTACTATCCCGGGCTCAAATCCCACCCTCAGCACGAATTGGCCAAAAAGCAGATGAGTGACTTTGGGGCGATGGTATCCTTCAGCCTGAAAGATGATTCCGTAGAGGCCGCATCAGCTTTTATGAGCAATACCAAAATCTTCACCCTGGCAGAGAGCCTCGGCGGAGTCGAGTCCCTGATCAGTCATCCGGCATCCATGACGCATGGCTCCATACCGAAAGCTGTCCGTGAAAAGGCCGGGCTGATGGACAGCCTTATTCGGCTTTCAGTCGGTATAGAGGACGCAGAAGATCTGATCAGTGATCTTAAGCAGGCATTTTAAACATCTAACATCAAGTCTACCATCATGAAAAACGTTGTCATTGTTGAAGCCAAACGTACGCCGCTTGGCTCATTCGGAGGAAGTCTATCATCATTCACAGCGCCTGAGCTCGGCTCGGCTGTTATTTTTGACCTTGTTAAGAGCGTTGGAATCAAACCGGACGATGTACAGGAAGTGGTAATTGGAAATGTGCTTTCAGCCGGTATTGGTCAGGCTCCCGCCAGACAGGCCGCTATGAAAGCGGGTCTCTCAGACAAAACACCCGCCACCACGGTGAACAAGGTGTGTGCATCCGGAACCAAAGCCATTATGATTGCTGCCGATCAGATCGCACTCGGGCAGAACGACATTATGATCGCAGGTGGAATGGAGAGCATGAGTAATGTACCCTACTACCTGCCCAAACAGCGTTTTGGCGCCAAACTGGGACATGCCCAAGCTGAAGATGGTATCATTCGTGATGGACTATGGGACGTCTACAAGGATTTCCACATGGGCAACGCGGGTGAAATCTGTGCCAAAGAGTGCAACATTAGCCGCGAACAGCAGGATGAATTCGCGATTACTTCGTACAAGCGAGCCATTGCAGCGCATAAAAATGGCCATTTCGATGATGAGATCGTTGCCATAAAGGTGAAAGACCGTAAGGGCAACGTCACAAAAGTGACAATGGATGAGGAGTTGGAAAAAGTCAACTTTGATAAGATTCCATCACTTCGTCCCGTCTTTGATCGTGAAGGCACCATCACCGCGGCTAACGCCAGCAGCATCAACGATGGAGCGGCAGCTGTTCTTCTGATGAGCGAAGAGAAAGCGAATGAGCTTGGCCTGAAGCTCCTCGCCAGAATCCGAAGTCATGGCAGCGCGGCCAAAGCACCTGAGTGGTTTACAACCGCACCTTCCGATGCCATCCCGGTCGCTCTTAAGAGAGCCGGACTAAGCAAGGATGATGTGGATCTGTTTGAGATCAATGAAGCCTTTTCGGTAGTCTCTTTAGCCAATAACCAAATTCTGGAACTCGACCCTGAAAAGGTGAATATCAATGGTGGTGCTGTAAGCATTGGTCATCCAATCGGTTGTTCAGGAGCAAGAATCGTTGTAACTCTTCTCCATGCCCTCAAGAGAACAGGTGGCAAAATCGGCTGCGCTGGAATCTGCAACGGTGGTGGTGGAGCGTCTGCATTAGTTGTTGAAATGTTGTAACAAAATTACAGCCCGCCAGTCCTTTGAGAGAATATTGCTTTTTTGGAGTGGCGGGTGTATTATTTGCCCAACATTTGTTACTATTTACTTATGTAAAACTCGTTATTAGACGAGAACTTCTTATGAAGCAAGTAAATTTGAACCGGTAGATTCATACGCCTATTGCAGCAACGCTACAGAATCACGATTTATCAAACCAACTATTCAATTCATTTAAACTCAAGAGAGTTTGATAATACCGTGGTTGAAGTAACAATAACATCCGGTTTGTCCTGGCGTTCGTTTTAAACTGTCGGCTCCGGATTTAACGATTACCTACAGCAGCATAACAGGCAAAGCATCATTATGAAAAAAGTCATTACCTTACTTACACTATCCTTTCTACTGTTGATTGGATTAAGTCCGGCAAAAGCTCAAGTCGGAATCACCGCCGTCCCTTTCCTTAAGATCGAACCCGATTCACGCGGTGCCGGTATGGGAAATACAGGTGTAGCACTTGCTGACAATGCTTCAGCAATATTCTGGAATCCGGCCGGTCTCGCTTTCCAGAATCAAAATCAGGTCAGTCTTACCCACGCCAACTGGCTGCCTGCCTTTAATGCAGATCTTTTCTACGACTATCTGGTAGGAACGTACTATGTTGACGGCATCGGTACCATAGGCGGTCACATCACATTTCTGAATCTTGGTGAGCAGGTCCGCACCGATGAAACCGGTCTCGATCTCGGCCGTTTTAACAGCTATGAGATCTCTGCCGGCCTCTCCTATGGCTTCAGAATCAACGAAAATTTCTCCATTGGTACAGGTATTCGATTTATCTACAGCTCCCTTGCAGATGGCAATTTGGCTGTAAGTGGCCAGCAGATCAATCCTGGTTCCAGTGTGGGAATCGACTTAGCGGGTCTCTATAAGAGTAATCCTTTCACCGTAGCCAATCGAAATGCCACCGTGAATGCAGGAATTAACCTCTCTAATATCGGGCCTGGTCTTCAGTACACCGACAATGCCCAGAGAGATCCTCTGCCTACTGTTCTGCGTGCAGGATGGGCCTATACCATGGATATTGATGCAGCAGGTACCAACACCATCACCTTCTCCAACGATATCTCGAAGATTATGGCCAGAACCAAATCTTCGCAGAATGAGGATGGCGAAACCACATTTGAGCCAATGGGTTCTGTTGAAGCCCTCTTCAACTCCTGGGGTACACTCGAGCGCAACAACGGCAACGAAATGGTTGAACTCAACCTTTTTGAGCAGCTGATGTTCGGTTTTGGACTTGAGTACTGGTACAACGATCTCTTCGCTCTTCGAACTGGTTACTACTATGAGAATCCGGAAAATGGAAACCGTGAGTTCATCACCCTCGGCGCCGGTCTCCGATACAATATTTTTGGCGTGGACTTCAGCTATATCCATACGCTTGAAGAGGATCACCCCCTCGCCAACACAATCCGTCTCAGTCTTCTTGTGAATTTCTGATCAACGGATATGAATGGCGGCTGAAAAGTTTAAAAGCAGTGGTATTTATTACATACCACTGCTTTTTTTATGTTTGTTTACCACGGTCTCCCATTCACAGCCTACTCTTTTAGGCTCAGCTGAACTTTCCCGTTCCACAGGTGCCACCTACTCTGAAGGCACACTTACCGTAATTGCCGTTATGGCAGAATTTCAGCCGGATGAAAACCGGTTCACCACAGGAAAAGGCACCTTCGGCCCAGGCAGTCTCCCATTTCTCGAAGATCGACCGGGGCATATAGATCCCCTCCCGCATAACCGCAACTACTTTGAGGCACATTTGGAGTTTGTTCGCAACTACTTCGAAAGGATGTCGGGCGGACAACTTCAGATCGAAACCTATGTTCTTCCCGAAATGATTCAGTTGCCCGAGCAGATGGAGTATTATTCGCCTGTAGGTGAAGATCCGCCACTCAATCCTCTCGCTCAACTTGCAACGGATGCCTGGCTGGCCGTCTCTGAAAAAGGAGACCTTGATTTGCCACAAATTGATGGCAGCCAAACTGCCTTTGTCATATTCCATGCCGGTGTGGGCCGTGATGTGGAGCTGACGGGCACCACGCTAGACAGAACACCACAGGATATCCCATCCGTCTACCTGAGTCGAAACGCCATTTCAGATCTGCTTAATGATCCAACCTTTTCCGGCATCCCGATCGACAACGGCAATCTTCTCGTAAACAACTCGCTGATCCTTCCAAGAACTCTTTCTCGACCCGGTGAAACCGTAACCGGCGACCCATTTGTTCTACCTCTTTCGATTAACGGACTGTTAACGGCTCAGATTGGCAGTCACATTGGCCTGCCCGATCTCTTCAATACCGAAACCGGAAACTCAGGTATCGGGCGATTCGGGTTGATGGACGGAGCAGGTATATTTGCCTATAACGGCCTCATTCCACCCGAGATGTCGGCCTGGGAGAAGATCTGGATGGGTTGGGAGGAACCGGTAACAGTCCGCCCTGAAGATGATACTCTTATTGAGTTGCCTGCTGCATCACTCCGGGAAGCAGGCAGTATAGTACGGATACCCGTCACTGCCGATGAGTATTTTCTGATTGAAAACCGGAATCGAGATCCGCAGGGAGATGGAGTTACACTGACGATCCAAACGATTGATGGTGAAACAGTTAACCAAACCTTTACAAACAGCGACAGGGCTTTCACAACGCAGGAGAGCGGATTTGACCGGCTTCTTACACCCGGTGTGATTACCAACGTGAGCAACTACGACTTTGCCCTCCCCGGAGGCATTTTTGACCGTGATGGAGAACCGGACGGCACCATTGAACTGAACGGCGGATTCCTAATCTGGCATGTCGATGAATCGGTTATCCGAAATAAACTTGGCCGTGAAGGAATCAATAATGATCCGAACCGGCGTGCCGTAACCCTGATGGAGGCCGACGGTGTACAGGATATCGGACGCCCTCTGCCCGGCGGACAGTTTCAAAGCGAAGTGAACGGAACCCCTTTCGATTTTTGGTGGAGCGGCAACGATGCATCGGTAATCACACAATCAGGACGATTCACCCTCTACCAAAACCGTTTTGGGCCCGATACCACACCCAACAACCAGAGCCATTCGGGAGCAGCATCACCATTTGAGATCTACGACTTTTCAGATATTCAGCCGGTAGCATCCTTTCGGATTAAACCGGTATCGGTCTCAGAACCCTACAACCTTCTCATCTCCAGGGATGATCTCGACCTGCAGACGTTCAACGGCGGTGATACCTATTCCCGACAATATCCGCGATCCCTCAGCAGACTCTCCGAAACCAGTAATCGCGTCATCATCCCGGCCAATGATGGATTTAGGCTTTTTGACCTTTCAGAGAACATCCTATCCGAAAAATTTACCGAAAACCGATCCCTGCGTCAGCCAATTACCGGGATAGCTGATGGAACATTTGCCGTTTCCGACACCCCTGATACCGGATCAGGAGATGATCCTGAAATCTCCATCTTCAGCTATGACGATGCTCTTCAAATATTCGAGCTCTCTACAGTTTCAATTCCCGGTTTTGATGCTGGCCATATCAGCATTTCGTTAACAGATGGGCTGATCGATGCCGACCTCACCCCCTTCCGTCTAGATCCTGATAACGGCAGTATTGATCAACTGGATGTCGATTATATCCAAAGGTCAGGATCACTAAATGAAGCCCAATCCACCATCACCAATCAAACCTTTACGATTCGCGGAAGGGACGGATCCGGATTTGAAGAGCAACCGATTCTCACATTGTCAGATACTTACAGGCTCCATACAGGGGTGATCGGCTATCCCTCCTCGGGTGCTCTCTGGTATCTTCTTGGTGACCGAAGCCTCCACCTTTTTGGTGGGGCCAAAGATCAATGGCAAACAGTGATCGATAATCGCCTAATAAGCTGGCCCGCAATCACAGATCTTAACGGCAATGGAGATGTGGATTTCATATTTACCGATTATGATAATAACCGGCTTTCTGCCATCAACAGCAGCGGAGCCGTACTGAGTAATTTCCCGATTCGTCCGCCAGCCGGCGTTCGGTTTACAGGGGCACCGCTTGTTGCCGATCTGAACGGTGACGGAAGAGCAGAACTGCTGATCAGCGGCAGAGATGACTTCTCACACTCCATCTATCTCTACAATCTTGAGGGAGACCAGCTTTCAGGCTCCCCGCTTTATGTGGGAGGAATTTTGCAGCCGGACTACAAACCGGTTTATCCTCTTTTGATTGAAAACAGGTTGATTGCCGTGAGTCAGACCGGTGACCTCAAAGTGTGGGAGTTCCCGGAGATGGGCAACGTCTACTGGTCATCTCATTATGGAAATAAGAGCGACAATAATGTAAGCGGTCTAATTGAACGTGAACGGGATGAAGAGAGAAGCTTCACCCTGCTGAACAAAGAAGAGACCTACAACTGGCCCAATCCGGCTCGCGAGCACACCATGATTCGGTTTGAAACCTCCGTAAGAGCCGAGATTTCAATCAAAATAACCACTCTAAGCGGACGCACCATTTATGACCAAACCATTCAGGTGCGCGGCGGTGTTCCGGAAGAGGTGGAGATTGACACCTCAGGTTGGGCAAGTGGAGCCTATTTTGGGCTTGTTACTGCAATTGCAGGCGGTGAAACCGAGCGTAAACTGATCCGCATAGCCGTTGCCAGATAGATGAAAAGGAAACTCGCCACATATCTTTTTCTGCTCGCGGTTCTGATCACAGCCCCGCTTCAGACTACCCTCGCTCAGGTAATGCCCGGTGATTTGAGCTTTCCGCATAACCATCTGCCCTGGTTCACAATCGAGAGTGAGCACTTCCTGGTTCACTATCAACAAGGCAATAGTCAGAGCGCTGCCATCACCTCCGTAATTGCAGAAGAGATCTACGAACCTGTGACCTCCCTCTATGGGCATCAACCCCGTAAAAAAGTGAGTATCGTATTGCGAGACCGGGAAGATTACTCAAACGGCGCCGCTTTCTTTTTTGATGATAAAATTGAGATCTGGCTTCCCTCACTGGATACCCCCCTGAGAGGTACCACCCACTGGCTACGGAACGTCATCACGCACGAGTTTACCCATATCGTACAGCTCGGGGCTTCGATGAAGCGGAGTCAGCGCTTTCCCGCGATCTATTTTCAGTGGTTGAACTATGAGGATGTAAGGCGGCCGGATGTACTCTACGGCTTTCCGAATGGGGTAATCACAAAACCATTTGCAACGGTTTCCATCCCCGCATGGTTTGCTGAAGGAACCGCTCAATATCAGGCTGAAGGGAGTCAATACGACAGTTGGGATACCCACAGGGATATGCTGCTCAGAGCGGCAATCCTTAATGAGAGCTGGTTAAGCTTTGACGAAATGGGCACATTCACTTCAAAGAACAGCCTCGAGCGTGAGATGATCTACAATCAGGGGTATGGATTTACCCTCTTCCTGGTTGAACGCTTTGGTGAGGAAGTTGTGGCAAAGATTTCCGCAGAGGCTGCAAACAGCAGGGGGCGAAACTTCAGCAGGGTTATTAAAAGGGCTACAGGTGTTGACGGGGATGAACTGTTTGAAGAGTGGATCAACATCAAAAAAGCGAGCTATTCGGATCTGCGGAACACGCTTGAACCGTTTGAGACCGAGAGTCTCTACTCGGAAGGATTCTTCAACTTCTATCCGCAATACTCCCCCAATGGAAGCCACTTTGCCTGGCTCTCAAATCGTGGCAGAGATTATGCCAGGACATCCCTCCTCGTTGTTGATGGTGATGAACTGGTTGAGGTTGATGAGATCTTCGCCCCGGACCTGATGGATAGCGAACAGCAGTACCAGGCAGAACATGGAACAGGTGCCGGGCTATCACTTGATTTTGTGAGTAACCGATTCTCATTCTCACCCGACGGAAAAATGATAGCCTACAGTCGTCCGAAGCAGAATCGGTTTGGCGAAATCTACACAGACCTTTTTATCTACGATCTTGATGAGAGAGAGCGAAAAAGAGTAACCCGGAGCGAACGCGTTCAGGATCCCGCCTGGCACCCCGAAAAGAGCCTGGTTGTTGCCGTAAGACAGAGAGCAGGCACTCAAAACCTCGTTCTCATCGATACGGAGCTTGGCGAAATCAGGCAGCTCACCCGCTATTCGGGTGGGGAGACGGTTTATACCCCGGTTTGGCACCCCGATGGAGATCAGATAATCTATGCAACGGCAACAACAGGAAGCCGAAACATCAACCGGCACTATTCGGATCGAAGGGAGTCATTTCCGGTTTTTGCAGATGATGAAACCGACTACAGGGATCCGTGGGTAGATCCGGCCGGTGAGTATATCTACTTCTCCTCAGACGAAACCGGAATCTTCAACATCTACAGAAAGCGTATAGGGACAAACCGTGTGGAACGACTGACTGAGACGATTGGCGGCGCCTTTATGCCGTTTGTTGAGGGAAACCAGCTCTACTTCTCGGAGTATGGAGCGGGAGGGTACTGGATCAGCAGAACTTCTGCCGAAAACCAATTTACTACGTCACTGGAGCCACACCCCGGATATCTGACCGGAGAGGAGCCCGTTCACCCCGACTCGCAAATCCGGATCGTAAGCTATCCCGGTAATCAAGGCACACCAGAGGCCGCCGACATCACGATTCGGACTTCTGTAGGCAGTGAGGCGCGAAGCTGGCAACCCTAGAGTGACACTCCAACCGGTCTGTCGATCTTTCCG
>JAFIFA010000007.1 GCA_020832225.1 Balneolaceae bacterium | reverse complement strand
TCTTTTTACAGGTGATGAGATCTTCTCCGCACCGGCATTTCCTGTCATTGACATTTTTGACCCTACCGGCGCGGGCGACACTTTCATGGGTGGCCTGCTTGGCTGGATCTCCTACACGGATGACCTTAGCCCCCAAAATCTTCGGAAAGCGGTTATTTTTGGTTCTGTGATGGCCAGCTTCTGTGTTGAGAAGTTTGGTCCGGAGCGCTTGAAAGATCTTACGGAGAAAGAGATTTATGACCGCTACCGTGAGTTTCGTCGGCTGAGTCAGATTCCGGAAGTGGAGTGATGGTTAGTGGTATGTGATGAGGATTAAATGGGGCTTTTCATTTGATGATGAATTGCCCGTAATTGCTTTCAATACCTGCAGTTATAACTATTTTTGAGCCAAGTCAACCATGAAAAAATATCTTTTAGCCTCAGGTAATCGCCATAAGATAGAGGAGCTGAAGGCTCAGCTCGCCAAACTTGGATTCGATTTGAAATCCGCACTTGACTACCCGGGTGCCGAAGAGGTGGATGAAGATCAACCCAATCTGGAGGGGAACGCCCTGAAGAAGGCGCGCTATTGGCATCAGTTTACCGGCCTTCCATCAATCGCCGATGATACCGGCCTTGAGGTGGATACACTGAATGGGGCACCCGGTGTTCGCTCTGCAAGGTATGCGGGTGAAAAGGCTACCGACGAGGAGAACGTGAAGAAACTGCTTCATGAACTGAGCAGTAAAGATCAGCGAACAGCCCGCTTCCGAACGGTAATAGCGCTGGTAAGCGAGGATGATGAGCAGGTTTTTCACGGCGTTTGCGAGGGTGAAATCATCAATGAACGACGGGGCGGCGGGGGTTTTGGGTATGATCCCGTTTTTGTGCCTGCAGGGCATAAGCAGACGTTTGCCGAACTCACTCCGGAACAGAAGAACCGGATCAGCCATCGGGGCCGGGCATCAGCAAAACTGATCGACTGGCTCAACAGTCAGGTTTAAGGGTTACAATTTTCTCAGGATTTCCGATTCTCTTTTTGATCTCTATCCTGAAATCGCTTTCTTATCCATCTCCATAAACTGAACGAAGCGATGGGATTTACTCTACTCGACGGCATTGTTATTGTAGTCTACCTGATTGCGGTTGCCGTTTTCGGTATCTGGTCTGCAGGGACTCAGAAATCATCAACAGACTATTTTCTTGGCGGCAGAAATATGCCCTGGTGGGCTATTCTATTCTCCGTTGTTGCAACGGAAACCAGCACCCTCACATTTATCAGCATACCTGCCGTGGCCTATGGCGGCAATCTGATGTTTCTGCAGCTTACGTTCGGCTACATCTTGGGACGAATTATCGTCGCTATATGGTTTCTCCCGGCCTATGTGAAGGGAGAGATGACGACCGCCTACCAGTTCCTGGAGAAACGTTTTGGTGCCGGGATGCGAAAAGCGGCCAGCTCCACTTTTATCATCACCCGCCTGCTGGCTGATGGTGTACGCCTCTTTGCGACAGCCATTCCACTCGCGATCATTTTTCGGTTTGCCGGCATTTTTGAAACCTGGGGAGACGGAGCGGTCTATGTTTTGGCTATCTCCGTCATATCGGTTATCACCCTTATCTACACCTTCCTGGGTGGTATCAAAGCGGTGATCTGGATGGATGTGGTGCAGATGGTGGTCTATCTTGGTGGAGCTCTCTTTGCACTGGTACTCATGCTTGGGAAGCTGCCGGTTGGAATCGGTGAGGCCTTCTCGATGATTGCGGCTGAGGATAAATTTGCACTCTTTAACTGGGGTGGAGGGCTCACCATGCAGGAGTTTCTTGCCGATCCCTACGTTTTCTGGGTGGCACTAATTGGAGGGGCTATATTCTCCATCGCCTCTCACGGTACGGATCAGTTGATTGTACAACGCCTGCTTGCTACCGGTAATCTGAAATCGAGTCAGAAAGCTTTGGTTTGGAGTGGCATCGTTGCCAGCCTCCAGTTTGGATTTTTCCTCTTTATTGGACTGATGCTCTATGTCTTCTACAGCGGCGCTGATATCGTGGAGCTTGGACTCCGAACCACCGATGAGATCTTTGCGAAATTTATTGTAGACCACATGCCGATCGGTGTGGCGGGACTCATTATCGCCTCCCTGTTTGCCGCCGCCATGAGTTCATTAAGTTCTTCACTAAATGCCCTTGCTTCATCCACAACCTATGACCTGATCAAACCCGTATACGGTGAAAAGTGGGATCAGAAGGAGGAGTTGCGGGTATCGAGACTTACGACAATCGGCTGGGGCGTGGTTCTGACCGGCTCTGCATTTCTCTTTACATGGCTGCAGCTGGCTGAGGGAGATCAGCCCGCAGTGGTTGAACTGGGTCTGGGAATTGCATCCTACACATACGGAGGTCTTCTCGGTATCTTCATGCTGGGTCGTCTCTTCTCTTATCCCGATAAGCGAGATGCCATGATCGGCTTCTTTACAGGCCTCATCTCCCTTCTCTTCATGGTAGAGGGTGCACTACAGCAGTTCCTGCCCGGAGAGGCCCTTACGATCGCCTGGCCGCTCTACACGCTGGTTGGTGCTGTGATAGTGATAGCCGTGGCAAACGCTTCATTCTATATCCGAAAAGCGTTTAAAGGGGCGTAAGCGAAGTAGGTTTATAAAAAAAGCCATGAGCCATGATCAGCTTTCGCTCAAGGCTAATAGTTCAGGTCTCATGACTCATGACTCAAGACTCAAATCTACTCACGAAAGCGAAATATACTTCACATTCCGAACGCCATCGAGTTGACGGATGGAGTCGAGTTCGTCCCGGTTCAACTTTTTGTCGATGATGACGGCCGTAATTGCGTTGGTTCCTTTTCCTTCGCGTCCGAGGCTCAGTGCACCGATGTTGATATCCTGCGCTGCCAGCTTGCCGGCTACGGAGGCGAGCATGCCCGGTCTGTCCTGATTCTGATACATCAGGATATCGCCCTCAAGCCGGAGTTCAATACCAAAACCGTCGATCTCTACGATGCGGTAATCATCTGGTCCAAAAACGGAAGCTGAAAGTTTCCGATAGTCGGCATCGCTTCCGATCGTGATCGTGATCAAATCTCTGTACATCACACCATTTTCGCTGGTGGTCTCTTTGATGCTCAAACCACGCTCCTTGGCATAGTGTCGGGCATTGATCAGGTTCACCGATTCATCCACAAATTGAGAAAGCATTCCTTTAAGCAGACCATCAGTCAGAACATCCGCAAAACGGGCAGCCTCTCCGCTATATTCAAAAGAGAAGTTGTTGGTGTTATTCGGCATGATCTGGCCACAAACGCGTCCCATCTTTTCAGCCAGTTCAACATAGGGCTGCGCTTCTTTATTGGTTAGCAACGCGATCGATTTACCGTTCAGGCTGCCTTTGTAGCTCTTGTTCTCAAGTGCATCAGAGATCTGTTCCGCAATCTGAAAAGCCACTTTCTCCTGCGCCTCCTCGGTGGATGCACCCAGGTGAGGGGTGCAGATAATGGATGGATGCTTCAGGAATTCGTAGATTTGTGGGGTAGGCGGTTCGGTGGAGTAAACATCAAGTGCCACACTCTCGAGATAGCCCTCTTCAATGAGAGGGATCAGGTCGCTCTCCTCATAGATGCCGCCACGGGCACAGTTAATCAACCGCATCCCTTTCTTGATTTGATCCTTGTTTTCGAGTGAGATCAGCCCCTTTGTCTTCTCCGTGAGGGGAGTGTGAACCGTGAGATAGTCTGCGAGCCCAAGCAGCTCTTCCAGCTCCACTAGTTCTACACCGAGATCGTTTGCATGTTCATGAGTGGTAAAGGGGTCGTAGGCGTAGAGATCCATGCCGAAGTGCTTCATCCGTTTTGCAACTTCAGAACCAATCTTGCCGAGTCCCACGATACCAAGCTTTTTGCTGTGAACCTCAGTACCCATAAACTTTTTGCGATCCCATCCACCGCTTTTCACGCGATCTACCGCTTCGGGGATATTTCGGGAAAGTGCCAGAATCAGGCCGCAGGTGTGTTCAGCTGTGGAGATGGTATTCCCGTCCGGGGTATTCATCACGAGCACGCCTTTCATTGTAGCGGCCGGAATATCAATGTTATCGACGCCCACACCGGCACGCCCGATTACCCTCAGGTTCTTGGCGTGTTTCAAAAGGTCTGCATCCACGGTAGTGGCGCTGCGCACCACAATCGCTTCATAATTTCCAATAATCTTTTTCAGTTCGTCCAGCTCCATCTTGTCGGGCTGATCAGCTTCGATGCCGCGTTGGGCAAATACTTCGGCAGAGAGTGGGTCTACATTATCGAGTAGCAGTACTTTATAAGACATAAAGTGGGTCTTGACAGGTTTGAATTAGGATTTTACGAATTCCTGAATCAGAGATTGGACGTCCTCAATGCCGCTGCCCGTTTGGGCTGAGCAGGTAATGACAGGAACGTCAATGTTCATCTGGCTCAGTACGTTAGCAGTTGTTTTTTTTGATTTAGCCAGCTTGTTGGTGGAGAGCTTATCCGATTTGGTAAGCAGTACGGCAAACGGTTTCTGCTTGGATGCCATCCAGTAGAAAAACTCCTCATCAAGTGCTGTGGGGTCATGTCTTGAATCAACGAGGTGCAGAATTAGTTCCAATGTATCCCGGCGCAGCAGATACTCTTTGATATCCTTTCCCCACCGGTCCCGCTCTTTTTGGGATACTTTTGCGAAACCAAATCCGGGCAGATCCACCAGATAGAAGTTGTCGTCGATCTCGTAGTAGTTCATCTGCTGGGTCTTGCCGGGCGTATTACTGGTACGGGCCAGTCTCTTCTTGTTGGTGATCCGGTTTATCAAAGATGATTTGCCCACATTGGAGCGGCCCGCAAAGCATATTTCAGGATGCGAGGGTTCGGGGCACTCCTTCAGAGATGGTGCACTGGTAATAAAGCGGGCTTTCTGAAAAGCCATCAGACAATTTCGTTTTCTTCCTTCTCCACGCCAAAATCGACCGGAACAGGGTAGTTACCGGTAAAGCAGGCAGTACAGTAAGAGTGGTGTGAACTATTGGCCTCTTCAACCGCTTCAACCAGTCCGTCTGCAGAGAGGTACCGAAGGCTGTCAACACCGATTTCGCGGGCAATCGCCTCCGTGTCGCGGTTAAATTTGTTGGCGATCAGCTCCTCGGGGCTTGGGAAATCCATTCCGTAGAAGCAGGGATGAGTAATTGGAGGAGAGCTAACCAGAAAGTGAATTTCGAGAGGGTTTGCATCACGGATCATATCAACAAGGTAGCGTGACGTGGTTCCGCGAACAATGGAGTCATCAACAATAATGACAGAGCGTCCTTCAATCACACCTTTCACCGTATTAAACTTGGTACGAACCTTCTGCTCTCTCGACTTTTGGCCGGGCGAGATAAAGGTTCTGCCAACATAGTGATTCCGGATCAATCCGATATCATATTTACAGTCGAGACCGGACTTCTGATTCTCGTGCGCATAGCCAATGGCGGCCGTGTTGCTGGAATCGGGAACCGAAATGACGATCGGTTTCTTTTCGGGGTCGCGGTACTTCAGCACCTCGTCGAGCGGATGCTCCTTGGCCAGCTGTTTACCGAGATTCCGGCGGATCTTGTCTACCATCTCACCAAAGATCATGCTATCGGGGCGTGAGAAGTAGACATATTCAAAAATGCACTGACTGCTCTTGGTTCCCTCTTTGGCGTCCAGGCGAAGTGAAAGCGGCTCTGCTTCCTCAGCTTTGCGGTCGATTACAATAACCTCACCCGGTTCAACATCACGGATATATTCCGCGCCGATGATATCAAAAGCGCAAGTTTCACTCGCCACGGTGTAGGAGCCATCGATGATTCCTAATGCCAGCGGACGAAACCCATTCGGGTCGCGTACAGCGATCAGTTTATCGTCTGTGAGGATCACGAGGCAGTAGGCCCCTTCGATCTGTCTGAGCGCATCCATAATCTGATCGAGCTGATTCTGCTCGCGACTCTGTGAGATCAGATGGAGAATAAGCTCGGTGTCGGATGTGCTCTGAAAAAGAACCCCTTCATCCCGGAAACGTTCTCGCAGCGTTCTTGCATTGGAGAGGTTGCCGTTATGTCCGATGGCCAGATTGCCACTTCTATAGTGAACACGGAATGGCTGAATATTGGCCGGATTCTTGGCTGCTCCTGAAGTGGAGTAGCGGTTGTGGCCGATGGCGGAATTGCCCTTCAGCTCACGCTTGAAAATCTTTGAGTCGTCAAAAACGGAGAGCACCAGGCCGAAATCCTTATGCATCGGCATAACGTGGCGCTCTTTCTTTTCATCAAAATAGGTGGTGACGATACCGGCCGACTCCTGGCCTCGGTGTTGCAGGGCGTGGAGTCCATAATAGGTGAGAAGTGCAGCATCCGGGTGGTCAAATACGCCGAAAATACCACAATAATCGTGGGGTTTGTCGATCATGTCAGAATTCAGTGATCAGTGAAATTGCAGTAAGCCAAAAAGATAGGGAAAAGTGCCGACAATAGCAGAGCGTAAATTGCAGGATCTCTCTCTTCTGATAGCGTTAATGGTAATAAACGTGCTCTAAAATCGTATATTACCCGTATGGACAGAAGAAATATTTTACGTTATCTACAGATCACATTCCGTATTGCCTTGGGGTTGATGCTTGTGATTGCCGGATTCCTGAAAGTTCAGGATAACACAGCACTTTTTGAGTCGGTAGCCTACATCACATGGATTCCGATTGGGTTGAAGTCATTGGTGATTGATCTCCTCCCGTGGGTTGAAATCTTTGTGGGGGCACTTCTGATTGTCAATCTGCTTGGCAAAGTGGTGAAGCCGGTGGCTGCAATGATCTATCTCAGCTTCTTTATTTTTGCTATCTATGGCCTTGGAACGGGCATGGAGGGAGATTGCGGTTGCTTTGGTGACCCTGAGAGCGGGTCTATTCTGGCTGCTGTGCTGGGAAGTGAGTTTGGCTGGAAGATGGTAATCCGGAACGGCATATTTGTCTCAATGGCTGCTTTTCTCTTTATCAATGTTGGAAAGGGAAATCGAAGAAACCGATAGCCTGAACCGGTAATTGGCACCAAGGCTTAAGAAATTTTGGAACCGGGTTCAGACTCGCTGATGCAAGCCTGAACCTCCGGCTGTCCAATCTGGGCCCATCTTTCTATGGAGAGACAGCTTCTCTTTTCCTAAACCTCAATTGGTTGCAGGTTCTGTTCGATCCGGTCACGGTCTTTCTCCAGCCATGGAGGGAGGAACAGCTTCTCTCCAAGCTCGGACTCATCCTCAGCTACCGATAGATAGCCAGGCCCGTCTGTTGCCATTTCAAACAGCACCCCACCCGGGGTTTTATAGTAGACAGACTTGAAGACATGTCTGTCGATGATACCCGTTGGATGGAGTCCCATCTCCTCGATGATCTCCCGGAACTCTTCAAGCTCAGCTTCATCCCTGGTGCGGAATGCTACATGATGAACCGTTCCTTTCCCAGATCTTCCCGGCATGAAGGTGTCGCTCTTCATCAGAACGATGCTCTGGCCGATAGGGGCATCGGTAGTAAGCAGGGTGAGATCACCCTGCTCATCAGTTTTTGTGAATCCAAGCACCTCAGTCAGGATACGGACGGTACTCTCTGTTTCGGAGAGAGTAAATGTTGCGCCCCAAAAACCTCGGATGGAGTGCTCCTCAGGTACGGTGGAGTCTTTCCATCCCTCAACATTTTGAGCTCTGCTATCTTCAACCAAAGTCAGGGGGAGTCCGTCCGGATCGCGGAACCGGATGATCTTCCTTCCAAATAGTGTGCCAGGCTTATAGCCGATTTCAAGATCATCAAATCGCTCTTTCCAGTACCCGGCTGAACCCTCCGGTATGGAGAAAGAGACGCTTGTTGTCTCCCCGGTTCCATACTGTGCGGGTGTAGCCAGGGGCCATGGAAAAAAGGTGATGCTGGATCCCGGAGCGCCGGCACCATTTGCATAAAAAAGGTGGTAGGTACTGGGATCATCCTGATTCACTGTCTTAAGGACCAACCTCAGTCCGAGTGTTTTTACATAGAATTCGGCATTTACCTGTGGGTTGCCGGCAATGATCGAAATATGATGTATTCCTTTCATGGTGTTGAGTGTTAAATGGTTGCTAATTGTTTAATGTTAAACTAAATACTTTGGATGAAAATTCCTAATGGGGGAAGAGCTGAAAGGGGGAAGCTGAAAGCTCAAAGGGAGGTGGCTAAGACTTGTCAGCATCCGGAGCGAAGGTTTTGAGAGTTGCAGGTTGCAGGTTCGGCCGAAATATGGAATTGGATCGATCTTAGGAATTTTCAGTTCCCGTATATTCCAATCGCTTTATTTCATGAGTACAGAGAGAGGTATGATTTAACAGCCCTGAAAGGGCGTGCCAACAGAGACTGGGGCAATGTCTTCATATACCACCCACATCAACCACCCACATCAAAAGCCCTGAAGGGGCGTACCATCTCAACCGGGGCAACGCCCTGGGTAGGGATGAAACAACCTCCCCCCGCGCCGAGGAGCGGTCTCTGGAAGAGAAAGGGACTCACCGAGGCGCAAAGAGAAACGACCTCTGAAAAGCCCCTTCTATGCCTGAAATACATTCAGGAAGCAACTCCTTCAGCGTTGCAAATGATGGGTAAATCGCGCGCATAGCGCAATGCACTATAATGAGTTAGTGTCCCCTTTCAGGGTATGGAAAATCCCAGCTCATCGCATTTTCCCGGCAATGGTTCTCCTCAGATTGGATCAGTTTTTTAATGAACCTCCGGCTCTTCTGCCGTTTGATAAAAAGCTCAAATCGAATCGCTTCAGATTTGGTTTCAAAAGGTTTACAGAATACAACTTCCCAAGGAATACCAGGTACTGTCGATGGTGTGGAAGCGTTGTTATGCTGCTCTACGCGTTGGGATGGAGTATAAGATGTGTGCCCGACGTAGTACCTGTCTCTTGATGAACTGTAGATGATGTAGGTGTGGTACATAATCTCTTTCTCTCTGCTTTCTTTTTCTCAAACAGCCTGAACCAAAAATAGCTCAACGATTTTAGTCGTTGAGCTACTTTTTTAAATGGAGCGGGAAATCCCGAGTGACTCGGGACGACCCTCACCTTGGTCCCGAGGCGTCGGGATTCTACCACTGATCTATTCCACAAAAATCTTTCAAAAAAATCGAACCCGGAATCCTCACCTAGCCTTTTCCCAGCAATGGTTCTCCTCAGATTGGATCAGTTTTTTAATGAACCTCCGGCTCTTCTGCCGTTTGATAAAAAGCTCAAATCGAATCGCTTCAGATTTGGTGGTGAAGGGCTTGCAGAAAACTACTGTCCAAGGAATGCCAGGTATTGTCGATGGCGTGGAAGCGTTGTTATGCTGCTCTACGCGCTGGAAGGGAGTGTAAGAAGTGTGCCCGACGTAGTACCTGTCTCTTGATGAACTGTAAATGATGTAGGTGTGGTGCATGGAATAGAAAGAAATAATGGTGTCATAAAAAAAGCCCAGCAAAATAAATTGCTGGGCTTTTCTGTGAGCGGGAAACCGGATTTGAACCGGCGACCCTCACCTTGGCAAGGTGATGCTCTACCACTGAGCTATTCCCGCTAATAACAATCTTTCAATAAACAAGCTCGGCGCCCTCACCTTGGTCCCGAAGTGTCGGGACTCTACCACTGAGCTATTCCCGCTAATAAACAATCTTTCAATAAATCAATTCGGCGACCTTCACCTTGGTCCCGAAGTGTCGGTCCTCTACAAATGAGCTATTCCCGCTAATAACAATCTTTAAATAAAAAA
>JAFIFA010000114.1 GCA_020832225.1 Balneolaceae bacterium | reverse complement strand
CGAGCGCAGCTTCTGTTTTGGTTACTGGTTACCGGTTAAAGGTTGAAGGTTGCTAGTTGAAGGTTGAAGGTTGAAGGTTTGGGCGTCACGACGTGCAAGGGTTATCGTATGTTGGACGGGTTGGACGAGATTTAGTTCTTGGTTTATTACGTATACCCGGCCGATAACAACCATGAGCACCGTCATCCTCGAACGAAACGAGCGAAGCGAGTGGAGTGAAGGATCTGTGTCGCCCCGGATTCTGGGTTGCGAGTAGAGACCTGCCAACGTTCGCAGCTGCTGTTTTGGTTACTGGTTGAAGGTTGATAGTTGAAGGTTGAAAGTTTGGGCGTCACGACGTGCAAGGGTTATCGTATAGTAGCCGGGTTGGACGAGAGTTAGTTCTTGGTTTATTACGTAAACCCGGCCGATAACAACCATGAGCAGCGTCATCCTCGAACGAAACGAGCGAAGCGAGTGGAGTGAAGGATCTGTGTCGACCCGTAGATTTTACCCGAGGGCATCAGAATGAGTAAACCTTCAACTTTCAACATAAAACTTGTAACCAACAAGGGTCAACCATCAACTTTAAACTCCATCAATCAAAAACGCCCCACTTCTAACTTTTCCCTTTTTCACTCCACCATCAAATTATGTATCTTCTGAGCTGAAAAATGGCCGAGCATAACGTGATGGTGTGGGTCGGTTAACCATTCTTCTGTTTGAACCGATAAGTGTTAGATAAACAAGAGTTGTAACTCGAATTTCCCCAATGCGTAAAACGATATTATTAATGGCCGGACTGTTGCTGGCCCTGATGGTGAACGACATAACTGCACAACAGAGAAGTTTCAATCCTGCTGACCTCAGGAATGTGAATGTCAGCGAAATGAGTGAGGCTGAAGTTCGCGAAGCCGATCGCGAAATCCGTGACCGTGGCCTAAGCCTCGAGGAGTTCGAGTCTCTGGCTGTTCAGCAGGGTGCCAGCCGAACTCAGGTTAACCAGCTTGTTCAGAGAATAAGAAGCATTCGTGCTTTCCAGGATGAAGACGATCCGGAATTTCGCAGGGATCAGCAGCGCCGTCAGTCTGAGACTCGTATGATCGAGAATCTCACGGATATGACCTTCATGGATTTCGAAGCCGACTCTCTCACACCAGACTCACTACGAATCTTTGGTATGGACCTCTTCGAGCAGGTCTCCGTCAATTTTGAGCCCTCATTCAACGTACCCACACCAAGAGATTACTCATTGGGTGCAGGCGACCAGCTTGTAATCGATGTTTGGGGTGCCGCCGAGCAGACCTACCGTCTTGTTGTGAGCGCAGAGGGCAATATTCGTATTCCAAATCTCGGACCGATCCATGTTAACGGGATGCAGATCGATGAGGCGGAGGAGAGGATCATCAATCGACTCACCGATATCTACTCCGGCATCAACCCGAACAATCCGGATCAGGGCAACACCTATGCGCAGGTCTCACTTGGAAACGTTCGCAGCATCAAGGTAACGGTGATCGGTAACGTGAAGCAGCCGGGTACTTATACAGTATCTTCACTCTCTACGGCATTTAATGCGCTCTACGCATCAGGCGGACCCACCCGCCGCGGTTCATTCCGTAGCGTACAGGTGATTCGTGATAATGAAGTCTACGCCGAGCTCGATCTATACGATTTCCTGGTACACGGCACACAGGAGAGCAACGTGCGTCTGCGGGATCAGGATGTGATTAAGGTAGATCCCTATCAAAACCGTGTCCATGTTTGGGGTGAATTGAAGCGGGTAGGGTTTTTTGAACTGCTTGACGGTGAGACCCTTGACGATTTGATCACATTTGCGGCCGGTTTCACCGAAAATGCCTACACAAGATCACTTCGCCTGGATGGCACTACTCCATCGATGAGGAGGGTAAATACCATTTTCTATCCGGAAGGGGGCGATACCGAGCTTCGCAGTGGCGATAAACTGCGTGTAGGAAAGATCATTGATCGATACGAGAACCGAATTGATCTTGTTGGCGCTGTTTTTCGTCCGGGAGTGTATGAATATGAACCGGGCATCACGCTCTATGACTTGATCGAAAAAGCGGACGGTCTGAAAGAGGATGCCTTTATGGGGCGTGGCGTAATTGAACGAATCCGCGAGAACCGCGAGCCTGAAGCGCTAGGATTCAATCTGCAGCAGGTAATGGACGATCCGGCCAGGTACGATATTGAACTCCGTCCCGATGATGTAGTACGAATCTCCAGCATTTTTGATCTTCAGGAGGAGCAGACGGTACGGATCCGCGGTTCGGTAAACAACCCAAGAACGCTTCAGTTTCGAGAGAATATGACCATTGAGGATGTAATTTTTCGTGCCGGTGGTTTCCGTGACGAGGCTGCCGCCTATCGGGTAGAGGTTGCACGTCGTGTAACCGGTGGTGAAGAGCGGGTAATGGGCGACCGCATTGCCGAGAATTTCCGGTTTGAGGTGGATGAACATCTCGGCTTCCGGGATGAAGATGCCGACTTCCGACTTCAACCTTTCGATCAGATCTATGTTCGTGCCAAGCCGAATTACCAGGAGCAGCAGACCGTACGTATTGAGGGAGAGGTACAATTCCCCGGTGAGTATGTTCTCTCTACTAGAAATATGACGATATCTGAGCTTGTTGAAATGGCCGGTGGGTTTTCGGACTATGCCTATCCGCGTGGCGCATCACTGGAACGAATTTTAGAGATTTCGGCAGTTGAGCAGCTCGACTTCCTGGGGGCACAGGCTGCAGAAATTGAACAACAAAGACAACAAGTGGATACCCTGACTACCCCGGTGGGTATCAGGCTTGCGGAAGCAATGGAAAGACCAAGCTCACAGTACGATCTGATCTTGGAAGAGGGTGATGTTTTAACCGTTCCAAAACAACTTCAGACAGTGCGTGTGGAAGGAGAGGTGCTAGCACCAACCAGTATTCGATACGACTCCCGCCGTTCATTCCGCGATTATGTGGATGCAGCCGGAGGAACTACAGAGGAAGCGAGGGGCCGGAGGGCATATATTGTCTATGCAAACGGTGAGGTAGACCGAACCAAGCGATTCCTCTTCTTTCGACGAACTCCTGATGTAGAGCCAGGTGCAACCATTGTTGTACCAAGAAAGCCTGATCGCCGTGAAATGACTGCACAGGAACGGGTTGCACTTGCATCAAGTATTGCATCCACGGCTCTCATACTTGTCAACATACTTGACCGAATTTAAACGGATTAATTCGAAAAACTTTTAAGGCTCTATGTTGTTTGGTGTGGGGAATTCTTTAGAACGAAGTACGATAATCCCCCCTATCAAGGGGGGACAGAGGGGGGTGTACTTTCACGGAGTTGATCCTGCTACACTATACACCCTTCTAAATTTCGCTTACGCGTTCAAAAGATGCACCCCTTAATAGGGGGGATTATCGTGCTTCGCTCTGATGTAAAACCCACACCCATCAACAGAACCATTTAAATAAATTACGCTTCACAATCATTGTCGAACGAAGAACCAAATAACAGTCATTCAGATCAACCGGGCGATAACAAGCCGGTCCATAGCGACTCTTCCGAAGAGGAGTACCGCCTGATACCGGTACGTGATCTTGAGATTGAGGAAGATCATAGAGAGATAATTGATATTATTGGCCTACTGAAAGATCTTTGGGAGCAGAAGAGAACCATACTTCTGGCTCTTCTGGCTGTTTCACTTATTGGGTTGGTATATTATTCTACAAGCGAGCGCTACTACTGGTCTCAGGCTTCTCTAATGCCGGAAGATCAGACGAGCCGAAGCGGACTCGGACAGATTTTTGATCAGTATCGTAACATTCTTGGTGTTGGAGGTGGTGGAATTCAGCAGGGAGAGGGGATCAGTGTAATGTTATATCCGTACATCGTGGAGAGTCTGTCGTTTCAGATCGAACTGATGCAGCAGGAGGTCTACTTTAGCGATATTGATCAAACCTTGTCCATTTTTGAATATTTTGATGAACATAAGCCAAAACCGCCCAGTGAATTACTGTTCGATTATACCCTGGGTCTTCCATTTACCATTGCGGACTGGATTAGGGGAGAGTCTGAACGTTCTCCAATCGACTTCAGCTTATATGCCGACTTTGAAGATCCAAAACGGGTAGACTATCGAATTCAAAACGTTATACGGGAATTGGAGCGTCGCATCCATATCGAGCGTGAGCCGCAGACTGATTTTATTTTGGTAGGTGTTTCAATGAGTACACCTGAATCGTCAGCAAATATGGTTCAGCTTGTGAAGCGTCAACTGCAGCGCTATGTGATTGAATATAAGACAGAAAAGGCACAGCAGGATCTCGCATTTATCCAGGTTCAGTACGAAACAGCAAAAGCACGTTATCGCGCTACTCAGGATAGCCTTGCCGCATTTCGTGACCGTAATATCAACCTCTCCAGAGCCAGTGTACAAGCGCAAGAGGAGAGACTTCAGTCCGACTTTACACTCGCTTTTGATCTCTACACCACGCTTTCACGTAGACTTGAAGAGGCAAAAATAAAGGTTCAGGAAGAGACTCCTGCATTCCGGGTTCATGAGCCGGCCACAATACCGGGTTCCTACGCGATGCCGAGGGCTAACAGGATTATTGCAGGGGCAATTTTTCTGGGGCTCTTTATCGGAATTGGGCTTGTTTACGGACGACGAATCGGAAGAAATGTAGTCCATGAATTTCGCCAACGGGAAGCTAAAGCGTATTTTTCCTGATCAAATGTTGATCTATAATGAAGCATGTCCAAATCTGAAGCGGGTCAACAGCTAATCGGTACCTATCCATTTATTTGTGCCTGATATATCTGTAATCATACCAACTTATAATCACGAAGAGTTTATAGAAGAGACTTTGGAGTCGGTCTTCAGGCAGACATTCAAAAACTTTGAAGTTATCGTAGTAAATGATGGATCTCCTGATCAGACATCGAAACGACTAGAGCCATATATCAAAAAGGGTGAGATCCGATATTTCGAAAAAGAGAATGGGGGACAGGCTGATGCAAGGAATTTCGGGCTTGCAGAAGCTAAGGGAAGAGCGATAGCATTTTTGGATGATGATGATATCTGGCCTGAAGATAAACTTGCCTGGCAGTATGATACACTTTATTCAACCACTCATATTGCTGTTGGAGGAGATTGCGGATACCTTATCGACTCAAAATTTACACCACCCCAAACAACTGGTGAGACCTCAGAAATTGATTTTGAACGACTGTTTAATGGAAACCCATTTGTCTCACCAGGGCAGGTTTTGATAAGTGCAGATGCTCTAAAAGAGATTGGAGGGTTCGATACGGAAATTTGGGGGGCTGATGATCTGGATTTATGGATGCGGCTCTCTCAACACGGAACAATTTTGAAAGTTTCACGAAATGCTCTTTGGTACAGAAAGCACAGCCTGAATGCCTCTCACGACCGGAATCGTATGCTTATCAATTCAGAGAAGGTTATTAAAAAGAACTTGAAAGAGCTCACCGGAAATTCAAAAGTTAAGTATCAGCAGATCGGTTACAGATGGCTCTATGGATATACAGGTCGTGAACAGATCAGGCAGGCAAAAGATCAGATAAAAGGATTGAAGATCAGAGAGTTTATCAAAACAGTTGCTCTCTTTAATTCGGTATTTTTTGCGCAAATGCTAAAGGATCGAAAATTAACTTCTGACATTTTCATGGACTGGATTCCCAATCGAATTCGTGACATCTTCCGATAATTTCAAACAATATTGCTTCTAATCCCTTTGATTCAGAATGAAGGTTAGCATACTCATTTGTACACACAATCCGGACAAAGAGCTGATTGCGCCATTGCTGAATGCAACCCGCAACTTGAACTGGCCAGATGGTGTAAGTCGTGAAATAATATTGATTGACAATGCAAGCCGTTCTGAGCTCAAGAACCGAACCGATATAGCTGTCTGGTCTGAGGAATTGAGTGAGGCTCGAGTAATAAGAGAAGAGACTCCCGGTCTGATCAATGCCAGAGTTTGCGGGTTCAAGGAATCAAACGGAGATGTCATCATCTTCTTCGATGATGATAACGAACCGGAACCGGACTATGTGAAAAAGGCATTGCGTGTATTGGAAACTCACCCTCATGTTGGGATTTGGGGGCCGGGTCATGTTAATGTTAAATGGCAGCCGGGAGGCAACCCAGATTTGCAGAAACAGTTCTCGGGTGTATATCAGGAGCACCACCAGAGTGAGGTAACTTATGCACTCGATTTTATTTCTCCATCAACCATGCCATACGGTACTGGTATGGTGTTGAGAAGGGAAGTGGCGGATGCTTATCTGGAGTGGTTCGATTCCAAAATGAGTACCACAACCGGCCGTGTTGGCGATTCAATGGCAAGTTGTGAAGATCTGCAAATCTGTTGGATTGGAATGAAAGCCGGTTGGGCAGTAGGGCGCTCACCCGGGCTGAAAATATCCCACATCATTGCGGCTGAAAAAGCGCAGTGGAAACATCTGGCGCGCTTGCGATTTGGTATTTACTCTTCACACTCCACAGCTCTGAAGGAAGCACTGCCTGAAAAGTACACACCGGTTAAACCATCTTCACCAAGATTAGCAGGCTATTTGTTGTTTCAATGGTTTTCATGGATTACAAAATCGGGTACACCGCCTCTAAATGTTTACCTCTCCAAAGATCTGGGCCATGCCGTGGGCGCGTGGAAAGCTGAAAACTTGCCGCTACCTGGCTGGGTTCAAAGATTAACATTGTGGATGTACAATGCATGACCGAGTCAGAGCTTAAATTCAATATCTCCGTCATCATCCCCACCTACAACCGGCGGGAGCTGGTAACCCGCGCCATCGACTCGGCACTGAATCAAACCCTGAAGCCCGCTGAAGTGATTGTGGTTGATGATGGGTCAACAGACGGTACTGCGGAGATGCTGGAAAGCCGTTACGGGGAGCGAATTGTACTGATTACCCAGCAGAACCGAGGCGTATCTGCAGCAAGGAACCGGGGCATCAGCAAGGCAAAAGGGGAGTGGATCGCTTTTCTTGATTCGGATGATGAGTGGCTGCCAAAAAAACTGGAGCTTCAGGCTGAATTTATCCGAGAGACCGGTGCGGAGGTTGCGTTCACCGACAACTACATGAACCGTGAAGAATTACCGTCAAGTTTCGAAAAGTGCCTCTATCCGGAGAGGCTTACTCAGGGTGAACGGGTTCAGAACCTCCTGGACCTACTCTTTGAACAGAACTTTATTCATCTCTCCACCGTGGTTTTGAGTAAATCACTTTTTGATCAATATGGCGGATTTGATGAATCGATGAAGGTCGCTGAAGATACCGATCTCTGGTTGCGTATTTCAGTTAATCATCCTTTCGGTGTATTGAATGAGGTTACGACTGTTCGTCATGTAGGAGGTGATCACCTCTCCGGTAGTATGGAGCAGAATTTGAAGGGGAGACTACGGATTTATGAGAAACTGCTGAAGAACACTAATGCAGTCGATAAACTGGGACGAGAACGGATCATCAGTGAAAGGTATCGAACAACAGGTCGCCTATTTTACCACTACCTGATTGTGAACGGGAAATTAAAAGCTGTGGGATATCTCATTAGCAGCACTCCTGCTTCGCTTTTCAACAGCTCATTTTACAAGGGATGGAAGCTGGATCACCATCTCAGAACTGCGAACAGTAGTGAAGGAGGAGGGGATGAGCAATAGACCGGATTCAGATATCGATCCTTCTCTGTCGATCATTATTCCCTTTCGGGATAATCCGGAGGAGCTATTTGGGCTGCTAAGAACCATTCTGAATCAAAAGGGAATCTCTGATGCAGAGATAATCTGCATAGATAATGGGTCGGAGATACCGATGGAGCAGCCCCCCGATCTCTCATCTGTTGACAGGATTGTTATGATCCGGGAAGAGAATTACCCGGGGAGTCCCTATTCAGCCCGTAATCGCGGTATTGAGAACGCAAAAGGTGGTGTGGTGATCTTTATCGACGCAAATTCGCTTCCCGAACCGGATTGGCTGATTTCCGGAATCAGATGTATGCAGGAGAAAAGTGCAGACATGGTGGCCGGCAGGGTTGGTTTCGATATTGGTCCAAAAAGCAACGGAGCGGAGCTTGCAGATGCACTCTCCAGCATACGGATGGAAGAGGCGGTGAAGGAGAGAGGAGCTGCTTACACAGCCAATCTATTCGTGAAAAAAGAGCTTTTCGATCGGTTTGGGCTCTTCAAAGAAGGAATTCGATCGGGTGGAGATGTGGCCTGGACGAATGAAGCTACACGGAATGGATCAAAACTCGTCTACTGTCCCGATTCCGTTGTGATCAAGAAAGCGAGAGGAGCAAGCGCATTCTACAAAAAGAAGATCCGAACCGGTAGAGGCTACTACTACAACTGGCTAAACCAGGAACCCAGGGTCTCTTGGGCATACAACCTTCTCCGGTCATTCAAGCCGAGACTACCCAAAGAGCCCGATCTCGCAACAGGCAAAAAACTCCGTGCAGGGTTTCACCTCTGGGCCGCCGGAATCGTTACGCAGTGCGCTTTTATTTATGAGATGATGAGGGGGAAAGAGAGGTGAGTATCGGCCGGTCATACGTAATAAACCAAGAACTAAATCTCGTCCAACCCGGTCAATTTACAATAACCCTTACACGTCGTGCCGCCCATACTTTCAACTTTTAACCAGCAACCTTCAACCAGTAACCCACAACCAAGAAGACGCTGCCAGAACCTCTGCTTCGCTTCGGATGCTAGCAGGTCTTAACCAGCAACCCTAATCCGGCTCGATACAGATCCTTCTCTCCGTTCGCTCTGCTCACTCCATTTCCCGATAAAAAGCATCGGGACAGGCAGGATGACGAGCTCTATTATAGTAAACGGCGGGGTTAATGCAGAAAACCAAGAACCAAACTCCGTCCAACCCAGCCACATCGTACCGCCCAAACCTTCAACCTTCAACTTTCAACCAGCAACCTTCAACCCTAAAAAAGACGCTGCCAGAACCTCCGCTTCGCTCCGGATGCTAGCAGGTCTTAACCAGTAACCAGTAACCAGCAACCTTAAAACCACTTCAAGAAACCGTTTACGTAAAAAACTTACACCTCAAACCACCAACAGTTCGGGTATAGAGTCTATCAGTTCGGAGAGTGATACAACATCAATATTTTCTTTAAATGGGTATCCACTTTTTGCAGGTATAGCGACAAATGTTTTAACCGGTTTAATATCCTCAATTGCGGAGTAGTTACCTCTGCTCAGATTTGGGGACAGTGTAGATTTGCACTTTATGGCTATTCTTGAACGCCCATCATCAATCACAAGATCGATCTCATTTCCATGGTTGGTTCTGTAAAACGAGAAGTTCAGATCGGGATAATGTCCTGCAATATTTTCGATTACCAAACTCTCCCAAAGAGATCCAAACGTCGGATGACCAGCTGCCTCCTCAAATGTTCGAAGTTTAAGGAGGGCTGCGGTAAGGCCGCTATCGGTTATATAGACTTTCGGGGATTTGATTAACCTCTTTTTTGTGTTGCCTGCAAATGGCCTGAGTTGACGAACCATGAACGTGCCTTCCAACAGGTCAATATATTTTCGTACAGATGTATGGCTTAAACCGAGTGAACTTCCCAAAGCACTGTAATTTACTGTCTGTCCGTTTGAGTGGGAGAGCATTTGCCACAAGCGCCGCATTGATACAGAACTAAAGCCCGCAAACTGCATCAGGTCTCGTTCAAGAAATGTGGTGATAAAACTCTCCCGCCACTCCATGCTCACCTGATCATTCGCCAGAATACTGCGAGGAAAACCTCCTTTTACTAAATACTCCTCCAGATCTGCATTCGCCCCAATTTCACTCCATAGGAAAGGAGTCAACCTTTTGTAGTTGATACGTCCGGCCAGGGACTCAGAACTTTGCTTAATCAAATCACGCGATGCCGATCCCAAAATCAAAAACTGGCCATTTCTTTTACTATCGTCTACGATACTTCGCAGCAATGGAAAAAGCTCCGGTTTTCGCTGAATTTCATCCAAACAGACAAGTTTCTCTTTCTGCCGAGCAAGAAACCACTCGGCATCCTGTAGCTTCTGCAGATCGGAGGGCCTTTCTAAATCGAGATAAAGAGTTTCAAAACCCGGTTCAGACAAGATATGCTTCGCCAAGGTGGACTTTCCACACTGCCTCGGCCCAAGTATAGCGGTAACCGGAAAGTTATTCAGAGAATGAACTAATTCTGATGTCAGTTTTCGTTGCAGCATTTGTGTAAATTGAAATTTTCAGTTTCAAAATACACAAACATGGCTATAATGCCAAAGAGTACAACGATCATCATCTGTGATGGAAAAAACTCGAAAAGAGGGGGACAGGGGGCATAAGCGTTAACTTTTGCGAAAATAGTCGTAAATGCAAGAATTCGCTTACGCGTTCAAAAAATGAGCCCTCCTTATGAAGGAGGGGCTAGGGGTGGTTGGACCGAAATTATTCCATGCAAAAAAGAGTGGAAAATGCCCATAACCTATTTGAAACACCCCTTATTTAGCTTCGCGTACAAAAGATGAGCCCACCTTAGGGAAGGAGGAGAGATCTTCAGAAATCCCTAATTCAGCATTAGTAACTTTAATTTAGCGCTTATGGGGACAGGGGGTGAGTCACTCCAAAGGAAACGCTAACGTCACATCCGGATGCCGATAACCGTCATTGATCAGCGCCCGGGCCGCTTCGCGGTATTGCGGCTTGTCAAAAAGGAGGGAGGCGGGGAGAAAGACCTCCAGGTAGCGGCGGCGGTTGAAGGAGTCGTCCCTGGTAAAGAACTGAGAATCACGACTTTCAAGAATGGTTTCGGCCAGATCGTCGAGTGCACGGATGAGGCCTGGATTACTGCATTCATCATTAAGGCATGATAAGATCCACTCCCAGTCGCGGTCGCTGCCGGAGCGGTCATAACGGTTTTTGCGAAGAGTGGACAGCTTCACATAGGCCCTTAAGTTATAGTAGACATAGTGTTGTGAAATCGCCCGGTTTGCTTCATGCGCCTGAAATCCACCGGTGGAGAAATGGTCGTCTACACGGTCGCGCATCGGCATTACTCTGTGCGAAGAGTTCAGTTTATCCTCCTCTTCGATAAAGAGCAAGTAGATTGCTCGCTGCACATCAAGCCAGGTGGCTACATTACTCTGGCGATTGAAATCGGGGCCGAAACGGACCTGCATCCATCTCGAAAATTGATAGAACCAGTTCTTTAGATCATAGTGATTTTCACCGGTCCAGTGCGGACTGTCATAAATCAGGCTCACAGCGTCTATAACACGGATGAAATTGTTGGCGTTGATTACACCACCACCGGTTTGATCCACGCCTGGACGTATGCCGGCATAATTCATGTGTGGGTTCATTCCCGTTTCTGAGTCGAGAAACCAGCCCTTTAATAGGTTGGCTGCACTCTCCGCATAGCGTTCATCTCCGGTAAAGTAGTAGCCCATACTTAGGGCATAGACCCCGGTTGCCATTCTTGTCAGTCTCGGGGCATCATAGTCGTATATTTCGGGATTGGTCTGTCCATCGCGAATGATGGTGTAGTTCCCATCTTCATCGGGCCAGGCGTAGCGGTGAAGGCTCATGTAGTCCTTTCTGTCACCACTTGGAGGAAGCTGCTCCTTATCGGTTACAAATTCAAAATCGTAGTTGGTGAACATCTCAGCTCCATCAATCATCGTCTGAAGCTCCTCTGCAAAGAGTGGGTCGGATTTTGCTAACTGTGCTGTTTTATCGAGATGATCTGTACTAATCAGAAACGGACCTGTATTGGATTCGGTAAAGACAGGACCGGTCTCCTCCTTGCAGGCGTTTAATGCCAAGAGAACGAAAGCGGTCAAGATGAAGCCAGAACCTTTCAGAGGCGACAGTGCTGCTGAGAATTTCATCAGTTCACCTCCGGTACTATTCGGATCAGCAGATCGCTTTCATAGCGTACTCCCGCACGGTTTTCATAGTTATCCCGGTTGCTTGTGATGACGTAGATAGCTCCGTCAGGGCCCTGTTCCACCGATCTGAGCCGACCATATTCTTCCTCCAACATCCGGTTTAACTCCATTGGTCGCTCTTCACCGTCAAGTCTCAGCATCCAGAGGCTTTCACTCCTCAGTCCTGCAAAAAGGAATGTATCGGCCCACGGACCGCTCTTCACAAAAGTCGCTCCGGATGGTGCCCAGGTATACTTTTCAACAGGAGTTCCGGTGCTGCTGTGAATAATCGGGTTCTCCATACCGCTCCGCTTTTCGTCGCCTACAATATGTGGCCAGCCGTAATTCTTTCCAGGCTCAATCCGGTTGATCTCATCATAGCAGCAGCTTCTGCCCGTGCCGCCGGAAGGGCCATGTTCGGTAGCCAGCATGGTGCCGGTCTTCGGGTGCCAGTCGAAACCCTGCGAATTTCGCAGCCCATATGCATAGACGGGTGAGTCGCTGAATGGGTTGGTCTCAGGAATCGATCCGTCAGGATTGATCCTAAGGATAGAACCAGATGGATCCGAGTGATCCTGCGCAACCTCAATCTGATGCCGATCGCCCGCACTCCAGTAAATTTTACCATCCGGCCCAAACTTGATCTGACCAGTATTATGCATTGTTTTGCCTTTAACCTTATCCAAAAGAACCTTACTCACCTCTACATTTCCGGAAACAGAATCCTCCTTGTAGCGCACTAGCCGATTGTAGTCAAATCCGGAATGTGGAGATTCATAACTGTAACCGACATAGAAAAACCCGTTTTCAGAAAAGGAGGGATCTGCCGCTATTCCAAGCAGTCCACTGTTCGAGACCGTTTCGCCCCGTGAATTCTTTAAAAGGTCTCTGAGATCGAGCCACGGCTCCTCTTGAAGTGATCCATCTTCAAACAGACGAACGACGCCACCGCGCTCGGTGATGAGCAGGCGTCCATCCGGGAGAAACGCCATCTGCCATGGGAGTTGAAGACCATCCGTAACCACCTCATGAGAAAAAGAGTGCAGAGTGCCATAGGTTACTTCGGGGGCTTCATCACCTGAGAATACGGGATTGTCGGAGCAAGTAGATAATAATATGAGAAAAAATAGCCCCGAAACCGCCAAAACAGCAGCTGAAGATCGAAAACGGTAACCGGCCGTAGAATTTGTCATGCCCTATAAAGTATGCCCTGAGATGATTTCATATATAGTTAAAAAGTTGGAAAGATGCATCAGTTTTTGGAGCCAGATCTTGGAACCTGCTAGCATCCGGAGCGAAGCGGAGGTTCTGGCAGCGTCTCTACTGGTTACTGGTTACTGGTTGAAGGTTGAAGGTTGAAGGTTTAAGGTTGAAGGTTCGGGCGGTACGATGTGGCCGGGTTGAACGGGGTTTGGTTCTTGGTTTTTTGATCATACCCGGCCGTTTACAGTAAGCGAACGCGTCATCCTGCCTGTCCCGATGCAGTTAATCGGGAAATGCAGCGTAGCGGAGTGAAGGATCTGTGTCGAAACAGGTTACTGGTTACTGGTTGAAGGTTGACGGTTCGGGCGGCATTACGTGCATGGGGTGTGATCAAAAGGCCGGGCTGGAGATAGTTTGATTCTGGGTTAGTTTTGTTATCCCGGCGGTTTATATCAATAAAGTGCGTCATCCTGCCTGTCCCGATGCAGTCAATCGGGAAACGCAGCATAACGGAGTGAAGGATCCCTGTATCGCCCAAGATGGTTGATGTTTGAAAATTTCTATGGCGAGATCTTGGTTACTGGTTGCTGGTTCGGGCGGCATTATGTGTGTGGATCGTGAATTTGAGGCCGGGTGGACGGAGATGGTTCTTGGTAGAGAGTTCATTGTTTACAGACCCAAAACCACCATCCCGTCAGGGATGGCACATGGGTAGCGCGGGACAACGTCCCGGGAATAAAGCGAGGGGCGCAAAATCGAAACGAGAAGCAAATTCAATTAAGGGATGGATCTAATCGAGGCGCAGATGGAAAGCCTTCGTTCTGGGACTCCCCATTTCTGGTATCGTTTGTTTCGCCTCGATGAGTTTCTTTCCTCTCTGAGGATCCTGTCTCGGCGAACGGGGGAGCTGAGCGGCTCATTTTCTACCCATATGCCGTCCCGAATGGGACGGTCGACCTCAGTCGATCTGATATTCAATCTAGTTCGATGGTCATAAGTAATTCTTTTTATTCAGCTTCCTTACGTCTCGGGAGGGTGAGTCCAATTTCTCTTTCAGCGAATCTCGAAGAGGTTTCACCATCAACCATCAACCATCAACTATCTACTATCTACCATCTCCCAATTCCCCTCTGCTTCTCAACAATCTGATCATTAACTTCCCTCTCAAGATATCAACCAAATTCCTGAAGATTGAAACTCTCTGTTTCTGTTATCATTCCGGTTTTGAATGCCGCTGACCAGCTGGTGCGGGTACTGGAGGCAATTGAACAGCAGAGCTACCCACGCGATCGGATAGAGGTGATTGTGATCGACAACGGCTCTTCAGACGGTCTTAAAGAGAAGATTGATTGCTTTGGCGTCAAACTGCTTCAGCAAACGAAGTTAAAGAGTCCTTACGCTTCAAGAAATGTGGGGATTGAGGCTTCAGCCGGCGAAATTCTCGCGTTTACCGATGCCAATAAGGTACCCGATTCCTCCTGGATCGAAAAGGGGGTGGAGGCGCTGAACCGGGACGATGTATCGCTGGCAGGAGGAGCCATTCGGTTTGCACTCAGCTCCAAGCCAACCGCATCAGAGGTTTACGACTCACTTATGTTCAACAATAACGAGCGACTCATTCGCGAGGAGGGAGGAGCTGCAACCGGCAATCTATTTGTGAAGCGGGAGGTGCCGGAAAAGATCGGCCTCTTTGATGGGCAGCACCGATCGGGAATGGATCTGGCATGGACACGAAGAGCCGTTGAAAACGGATTTCAGCTTATCTATGCGGATGAAGCGGTGGTTTTTTGTGAGCCCCGAACCTTCAAACAGCTTCTCAATAAATCGTACCGTATTGGCTGCCTTTTTCATACGGTGAACCGCTACAACGAAAAACCGGATCTCTACACAATCCAACATACTTTCCGTACCTTTGCTCCTCCCAAACCATCCGAACTGAGGCAGAGAGCGGATGGCGTTCAATTTAACGGGAATTTCAGCAAACTTTGGATGGTGGCGTGGCTCAACAGAGTGGCCATGGCCCTCGGTCGTATCAGGGGATTGAAGCTGTAATGGTACCCTGCCGATAATCAGATTCAGTTACACGGGTCGGTCTAACACCTTTTTCTACATGAACATCGGATTCATCTACTACTCTTTCTATCCCATCACCGGCGGGGCATCGGTGCATGGCTATTATCTGGCAAGAGGGCTCAACCGACTAGGGTATAACCTCTTTAAAATCAATGGAGAGCCCGACCCCCATACAACCCGACTCAAAAATCCGCTGACCGGGATATTTCGCATTCTGTGGCGCTGTGACCTGATCTATGTAAGAATGGATTATTTCATTAACCTGAGGAATCTGGTCACCATTGTCGCTAAATTGATGGGGAAAAAAGTGATTGTGGAACTGAACTCCCCATCTGATGAACTCCACATGTTCGGAAAGAGCCGGAAATACATTCGGCGTGCCGACTGCGTGATGGGAAAAATATTGAGAAGAGTCGATGCCGTGATCGTGATCAACGACATTGTGAAGCGTTACTGTGAGGAGACAATGGCCCTGGAAAACGTAATTGCTATCGACAACGGGGGAGAGGTGATCGACCGAAACAATATTGAGGTGAGCAATCAGGTAAAATCGATCTTTGAACAGGTTCAGAAGGAGTTCTCAAAAACCGTAGTCTGGACCGGCTCTGCCAATCACCTGCACGATTTTGAAAAACTGAAAAAGATTGCGGCCGCTGTGGATGATGATATTGCTGTTATACTGATTGTGCGGCGAGAAAATCAGGAGGTTCCGGAGTCGGAACTGCCCAATCTCTTTATACTCGAAAATCTCGATCGTGATGATGTGGCGTGGGTTGTCTCAGGCTCTGATGTTGGTCTCACCTTCTACAGCTCCTTCGACTGGTCGAGATGTGGCTACTACGGCAGCTCAACCAAGACTTTCGAATACCTCAACAACGGACTCCTGACCATTGCCAACGTAAAAGGGACTGAAGCTCAGCAGCGCTATCCGAACTACCGATATATCGAGGAGTTCGACGAAATAATTGAGGCGATTCACTCTTTCAAGAGGGAGAATGACGCCCATAAGCCTTTTATCCGAACCTGGGATGATGTTGCCCGTGAGACATCCGATGTGATACAAAAAGTGGTAAACGATTGAGCCGCAATACGGAACATATCGTTCGGGCACTGCTCTTTCTTTCGCCCTTCTTTCTCTACGAGAACCTCACCGTGGCGATTGCACTCTCTGCTATAGGATTGGGTGTCATCTTCATCGAAAAAATTTCTGATCAGCTCGCCCGGCTTGAGTGGAGGGAGTTTGTCTTCTTTACCTATCTCTTCCACATGCTATATGGGGAGAGAGCATTTGCCTATACCGGCCTGGAGCCTCTCTTTGTCACAGAAATGGTAATTGGGGCACTATCGCTCTGGTACGCCCGCGATCTGCTTCAGGTGAGGCGGATTCTGGCGATCTACTACCTGATTGTACTGATCGGCCTCTTTTTTGCGCTCTCCTATATCATCTACTACCGGATCGACGCCATTCGTGATTCGCTCATGCTGGTCTATGCGCTCTGGGTGCCGATCGTCTATCACATATTTAAACGGGAGCGCCACTACGATCTCTTTTTCGCACTGCTCAAGATCTTCATTGTTCTCAAGGCGGTTCATTACGTCTATGAATTCACCCTCATCCTTCTCGGTATTCGTACCGTTCTGTTTGAAGGGTTTCGGTTTGGGGTGGGCTACATCCTGCCGGCACTGATTGTGATCTCCATCTTCACACCACTTCGCCAAATGGGCTGGCCATACAAACTGCTCAGCCTGATGATGTTTCCAGCCGTATTCACCATGTTTCACAGGTCGATGTTTCTGGGAATCGCCCTCGCCGCGTTATTCATCTTCTTCCTTGGCGGACGCAAAATCAAGATAAACCTCTTTACCTACTCGGCTGCCGGACTGGCTCTGATGGTCGCTTTCCTCGCCTACTACACCGTTCATCTCGATTTCGATATCCTGAGGTTTCTCGACCGCAAAACGTCAATGGAGGAGGGAAACATCAACTACCGACTGATCAGCTGGGAGCTGGTGATGGATAAGTTCAGGGAGTACTGGATTCTCGGTTTCGGGGTTGGAAGGCCAATTATGTACGTACACTCCAACATTTTCTACGAGGTGGTGAACCTCAGCTACTTTGAGATTCGCCGGCTTGGTGGCAATGCACAGCCGCACAACTCCTACCTCAATATTCTGGCCCGTTTTGGAATCTTCATCTTCCCGCTATTCCTCTGGGCGGTTCTGAAACCATTTTTCCGTTTTGCGAAGATCTGGAGGATCGGAAGCAGATATCGATATGAGGCATACTCCCGGTTTCTTCTACTTGCCGGGTTACTTCTCTTTATGTATGTATGGGCCTTCTTCAACGTGGTACTGGAGTCGCCACACCACTCATTTCCCTTCTGGCTGGCGATAGGGATGCTTCTTAGCTACGAACGCACCGAAGCGTTGAAGAGCAAGGTGGTGAGGGGGATTCCGGTCCGATGAAAATTCTGCAGGTTCATAACGAATACAGACATCGCGGAGGGGAGTGGACCGTGCTTCAGCAGGAGTATGAGCTTCTGAGTCGACATCATACGGTTGATCAATATATTGTAAACAACAGCGAGGAGCTGAACGGACCGCTATCGAAGGCGAGACTTCTCTTCACAACTCACTACAACAGAAGGTCGAAAAGGCAGATTGCCCAAATGCTTCGGGATGGTGGATACGACATGATGCATGTCCATAACTTCTTCCCACTGCTCTCTCCATCTATTTTTGATGCGGCTGCTGAACTGGGCATTCCCTCCGTGATGACGCTCCACAACTATCGCCTGATCCACCC
>JAFIFA010000113.1 GCA_020832225.1 Balneolaceae bacterium | reverse complement strand
CATTCCAGATGGTGGCGTTGGTGAAGATCAGAAGCTCTTCGCCAGTATCTGTGGAGCAGCCGATGAGCGTAAATGAGATAAAAAGTGCAAGCAGCAGGATAGTGTTGGTGATTCTCTTCTTCATCATAGTTGAAAAATAGGTTCAGGTTCATCTATTAGAATAAGAAATTAACACCAGATCGTTCAAAGTGAAGAGTGATAGGGGGTTGGAAGGCAAAAGTTTGAGGAAGCGGTACGGTTTTGGGTGGTAGACTGCAAACTCTCGGTGTACGTCGTGGTAAAATGGATCTGTAACTATGATCAGCCTGTGAGTAAGATATTCGGAGGAGTTCAGAATTTAAATGATCGTATTCACCAATTATACGTATATACGGTGATTACAATCACCAAATGTCCGGTAATATTGAGCATTGTGAGGTTTTTTCGTCAAAAAAGTTCAACCCAAAGCCTGTTCAATATCGCGAATAATATCATCCGCATTCTCAAGTCCCACGGCTATTCGAATCAAATCCGGCGTTATACCGACCGCCTCTTTCTCAACATCGCTCAGCTTGGAGTGGGTGGTTGATGCGGGGTGTGTCACAATTGTGCGCGTGTCGCCCAGATTGGCCGATCTCGAAAGCATCCCGATCTTATCGATGAACTTCTTCACCTTTTCAAAACCGCCATTTATCTCAAAACAGACCACGCCTCCTCCGCGCTTCATCTGCTTTTTCGCCAGTTCTACCTGTGGGTGATCCTTGTGATGGGGATATCGAACCTTGTTTACGCTTCGATGACCGGCCAGAAAATTCGTCACTTTTTCAGCGTTGTCGCAGTGGCGATCCATTCGAACGGGAAGCGTCTCCAGGCTTTTACTGAAGAGCCAGGCGTTAAAAGGGGAGAGAGCCGGACCGGTGTGACGGGTAAAAAAGCGAACATCCTCCATATACTTTTCAGAGCCGACAATCACTCCACCGATCGCCCGACCCTGTCCGTCGATAAACTTTGTGGCAGAGTGCTGAACCAGATCAGCGCCATACTCAATGGGTCGCTGCAGATAGGGAGTGGCAAAACAGTTATCCACCACGAAAATCAGGTTGTGGGCTTTGGCCAGTTTGCCTGCCCACTCCAGATCGATCAGGTCGAGCCCGGGATTGGAGGGTGTTTCCAGGAAGAGCATTTTGGTGTTGGGCTGAATCAGCGACTCCCATCTATCGGTATTACCGGTATCGGCGTAGGTAAAGGTGATGCCCCATCGCGGCAAAATCTGGCTCAAAATCTGATGGGATGAGCCAAAAAGCGAACGTGATGCAAGAATATGATCCCCCTGATCGAGCAGTGAGGCGAGGCATCCAAATACGCCCGCCATCCCCGATGCGGTTGCAACTCCCGCTTCAGCTCCCTCCAACCGGCACATCTTAGCGATAAACTCGTCGGTATTGGGATTGGAGTATCGGCTGTAGACATTCCCTTCGATCTCATTTGCGAACATCGCCCGGGCGTGCTCTGCCGATTCGAAGGTGAAGCTGGAGGTCATGTAGAGCGGAACAGAGTGCTCGCGCTCCCCTGAAACCGGATTTTGTGTCCGGATCGCATCTGTTTCAAAGGAGGATTTTTTCTTATCAGGCATGGTTGATGGGGGAGGAATTAATAAGTTCGCCTCTCAAGACTCAAGACTCAAGACTCAAGACTCAAGACTCAAGACTCAAGGTTCAGGTTCATCCCACAATCTCAAAACTGCTGGTGACTTTGGCTGTCTTTTCCAGGGTCTTGGAGACAGAGCAGTATTTGTTGATGGAGAGGTCGATAGCACGTGCTACTTTTTTCTCGTCGAGGTGGGCTCCTTTCAGGATGAAGTGGATGTGAACGGTTTTGAATTCGGAATACTCCTTAACGTTCACCCGCTCGCCGGTCACCTCAATCTTCAGGTCGTCAGGATTTTGCTTCTGTTTTTGCAGAATACCGACAACGTCAATAGCTGAGCATCCGCCAGCCGCAGCCAGGAGCATCTGCATAGGGCGGAACCCACCATTGATTCCGCCGATTTCCCCGGTACCGTCCATCTGCAGGGTTACGCCATCTTCATTTTTCGCTTCCATGTGTACGGCTTCATTCAGCCGCTGGATTGAGATCTTCATTTTATAACTGGGTGAAGTTTAAATTTCACCTGAAAATAGCGATTTATAGCGTAAAATGAGGAGGTAGAAAGATCTACTAATACACTTTTAAAATCTTTAAGTAGTAGCTCCGCCACAGCTGCTTCCGGCTCCGGCCGTACATCCATAGCAGTGCTGGTTCAGAATGATTTCACGGCTGTTCAGCTTTTCCAGATTCCACTCACTGATGTGGGATGGGGCGCCGTGGTTGGTCTTCATCTGCAGCATCTGATTGAAGTCACAGTCATATAGTGAGCCGTCCCAGCCGATGGAGATGGTGTTGCGGCACATCACACCCTGTGCCGCTCCGGGATTGAAAGAGGTGATCAGTTTCTCCATATACTCCTCCAGATTTCCGCTCATAACGAGGAAGTTGAGATAGCGGCTGATCGGCAGATTGGTGATGGTGAAAAGATCGTTGAAAACAATTCCATGATCACTCCAGAGGCGATCCTTGTACTGCTGCTTCAGCGACCCCTGATCGGGTGGCAAAAATGCGCCAACCGGATTGTACACCAGATTGAGCAAGAGCCCCGTCTCCTCTTTTCCATAACCGATCTCGTTCAGGACCTTCAGCACCTTCATCGATTTATCGTAGGTGCCCTCGCCCCTCTGGGCATCGGTGCGGCGCTTGCTGTAGAATGGGAGTGAGCAAGTGATCTCAACGCCGCGATCGGCCATAAACTGAGGCAGATCCTCAAATTTCCGGGTGTCGAGTATGGTGAGATTGCTCCGCACAATGATCTCCTTTCCAAGCTTTGAGACTTCATCCACAAACCAGCGGAAGTGGGGGTTCATCTCCGGAGCGCCACCGGTCAGGTCAACGGTTTTGATTTCGGGGTGATCGAGTGCTTCAAGGCACTGCTCCAGCGTCTCGTGGGTCATGATCTCTTCGCGATCAGGCCCCGCATCCACATGGCAGTGCTTGCAGGTCATATTGCACATATAGCCCACGTTGATCTGGAAGATCTCGATGCCGGTTGGTTTTAACGGGTATAGACCGGCCTCCTCCATTTTAGACTCGAACTTTTCGAAGCTCTTAACCTTTTCGGAGTGGTTGTTAATGACGTCAATCTGGCGTTTGGGGTGCGACAGATCGTGCTGTTGTGCAATGAGTGACTTCATCTTGTAAGTGAAAAGTGAAAAGTGAAAAGTGAAAAGTGATTCGGAGCGAAGCGGAGAACCGCGAAGCGAAAAGTGCTACGTCCCGATCCCTCGGGAAAAAGCCCCCGACGTTTCGGGGCTGCTATCGCAGGAAAAGTGCTGCGTCCCGATTCGTTGTGAAAAAAGTGCTTTATTTCGCCAAAAGTTTTGTTTTTGATGATCGAACAAGTAGTCTCTACAAGACTCAAGACTCAAGACTCAAGACTCAAGACTCAAGACTCAAGACTCATTCTACATACTCAGTTTATCCACCTTGTTCATCATCTGGACACCATGAACAAGTGATGCTCCTCCGCGAATTGCTGTGGCAACGTGGACGGCTTCCATCATCTGCTCCTCGGAGCATCCTTTTTCGAGAGTATCTTCTGTATATGCATCGATGCAGTAGGGACACTGGATGGTGTGTGCTACAGCCAGGGCGATTAGTGATTTTTCACGGGCGGTAAGAGCTCCCTCTTCAAAAACGGATCCGTAGTAGTCGAAAAATTTCTTGCCGAGCTTTTCCTGAAAGTCGGTTACGTTTCCAAACTTTTTGAGGTCTTCGGGATTGTAGTAGGTTTTGTCCATTGTCTGAGATTTATCGGTTTAGATTCCTTATTAAAGTACGAAGTCAATGTTTAACCGGATGGATGAAAAGGTAAAAATATCAGGTTTACAAACCGGCTGAGTATCAGTTTTATAAAAAAGTGATCAAAAAGGGTGTTTTGACAGATACCGTGATGCTTAAATAAGATTACATAAAAGAAAAGCTCAATTATTCACAGAACGTTCACAATATGGGGAGGCGAAGGGGGAGGGGGTCGGGACTGACATTACCAACGTAATATTCGTCCCCGAAATAAAAAATAATGTAGCGCAACGATTTAATGCGTTTGGTTGGATTGTTGTTCATTTTGGCTTGATCCAAAACGAACCAAAAGATCAAGGCGGCGAATCACTTGGCGGCGGGTGCTTCTGGGTGACGGAAAAATTTCAAGGCCGATTTGGGTTAAATTCTATCATAAAATTAATATCCGGCTGATGAAATTTTTCTACTCGTCACCCGCCAGTCACCCTGTTCCCGCCAATTGATTCAAGGCCGGTCAAACTCAATTGGAAACTTTAGTTATGCCAAAAATTTCCATGGGTAATGTCAGGGGGCTAGACAGTTTTATCAATTGCCTGGAAAAATGGGAAGGCGATCGGTCGCTTTTTTGAAAAAGAAGGGATCTCTCTTCCATAAAATGTGCAGGGTTGAATCCCGTTCATCTCGTAATCTTTCAAGCAGCTACCGCTTCACCTATAGCATCAAGCAGTGCTTTCTCCACTTCTTTGGTTCCAGCTTTTACGGTACCGGTTTCCCCTGTATAGAGATCGGCTGTTCGGACTCCGTTTTTCAGAACGGTTTTTATCGCATTCTCAATTGCGTCTGCCGCATTCGGCAGGTTCAATGAGTGGCGACAGAGCAGCGCGGCGGAGGCCACGGCGGCCAGCGGATTTGCGATGCCCTCTCCGGCAATGTCGGGTGCTGAACCATGCACCGGTTCGTAAAGGCCATTTCCATCACCCAGACTTGCCGATGGAAGCATCCCGATGGAGCCGGTCAGCATGGCCGCTTCATCACTCAGGATGTCGCCAAAGAGATTGCCGGTCACCATCACATCAAACTGTTTCGGATCGCGGATGAGCTGCATGGCGCAGTTGTCCACCAGCATGTGGGTCAGTTCTACATCAGGGTACTCTTCAGAGACCTCAATGACAGATTTTCGCCACAGGCGTGAGCTCTCCAGTACGTTCGCTTTATCCACAGAGCAGACTCTTCCGTCGCGAAGACGGGCTGCCTCAAACGCTTTACGAGCCAGTCTTTGAACTTCCGAGCGGCTGTACCTCATCGTGTCGAGGGAGTAGGGGTCGTCGTCCACTTCTCCGCTCTCCCGCGGTTTCCCGAAGTAGATGCCTCCGGTGAGCTCACGGTAGATCAGGATATCGGTACCTGCAATCACCTCCTCCTTCACGGTTGATGCGGCGGCCAGCTCCGGATAGACTTTAATGGGGCGAAGGTTTGCGTAGACCCCAAGCTCTTTTCGGAGTTTCAGAAGAGCTGCTTCCGGACGCTTATCAGCGCTGAGCTCATCCCATTTAGGGCCGCCAACAGCGCCCAGAAGCACAAAACGGTGCTGCTTACATAGTTCGAGAGTTTCATCCGTCACCGGTGTCCCGTTCAAGTCGTAGCCGGTTCCGCCAAAGGGCTGAGCAATCGTTTCGATCTCCACTCCGGATGCTTTACAGGCTCTCTTCAATACGGCTACGGCTACACTGGTGACTTCCGGCCCAATCCCGTCTCCGGGTAGGGTGATGATGGTTTGTTTGGTCATTGATTTGTTTGGTATGGATTGTTAAAAAATGGTTACTTGGTCAAAGTTACGTTTAGGGCAAAGATTCCCCTCCTTCCTAAGGAGGGGATAAAGGGGTGGTTCTGTAAGGGCTCAGTATTAAGTAATGTTTCAAATATTGATCAACGCCCGGGGAACACACCCCTGACAATTCCGCTAAACGCTTCGTTGTCGGTCCCCTCTCGGGAGGGGGATGTTCGTGGGGGCTTTGATTAAGAACTTGGTTGTAAATCAGATCAAAGTCCCGAAAGAACCACACCAGGCCCCTCTCACGACGACTCGCGATCAAAAGAGACTTAAAAATGAGGGGAGGTTTTTGCTTCTGGGTCAAATATCGCCATGGAAGAATCATCCACCCCTGGTTTACAGGGGACTTCTTTGCCCCAACTTAGAAAGAGGGAGTCATTTCGCCACCATTCCTGTCTCGCGTGCGTAGGCGAAGATTCCGCCGGCGTGGACGATATCGGCTACGCTGCCGAGGGGTTTTAGTTTGTATGTTTTGTTTTGAGTGTGATTGATCAGCTCGTGTGATTCAGGGTTGATCTCCAGTTCGTCGCCGGTGTGTACTTCACGGCTCAGATCTTCTACGCTTTCGTAGGGGATCAGAAATCCGCCATCCACCGAGTTTCGGTAGAAGATCCGGGCGTAGGATGGAGAGACGATCGCCTTGATGCCGGCAATTTCCAGGCTCGCAGGCGCGTGCTCGCGGGATGACCCGCAGCCGAAATTGTCGCTCGCCACAATGATGCCGAATTCACTTTCGGTCTGATCCTCTTTGGTAAGTGATACGTTTCCTTTCGGAAGGCCGGACTCCTCGGGTGGAACGCCGGAGAGGGCGTACTTGCCATAAAGCTTTCGCTCCTCGGGATCATCGAGGCTGTAGACCAGGTGCGCTGCGGGAATGATCTGATCGGTGTCGATATTTTTTCCCAGCACAAAGGCTTTGCCTTTAATTGAGTTCTGTTTGGTTGTCATTTTATAGTGGTATTGGTTGAAAAATGGTTGTTAATAGGCCCCTTTTTAAATTGAAGCCCAAAAAGCCCCCGTTTCACGGGGGTATTCGCAACCGCGTGCAGCGTTTGCTCTGGGGGGATGTTCGTT
>JAFIFA010000006.1 GCA_020832225.1 Balneolaceae bacterium | reverse complement strand
ATGAAGGATCTGTTTGGCCCCGTCCCCATCAGATGCTCGGGAAGAACCAATTTTTTACCTGCGCCTCGGTGAAATTATTTCCTCAATTAACTCCCTTCCTCGTTGCGGATTTATTCCCTTCGCACTTCTCCGGGACGTTGTGTCGGGCTACCCATGTTTCATCCCTACGGGATGGGGGTTCGGGCCACCGCTTTGCGCCATGCTCTTAGCGCTTTGCGATAAAACGAGCGAAGCGAGTGCAATGAAGGATCTGTTTGACCCGAAGCGTCGGGATGAACAAGAATCTTACCAAACGCACTAAGTCCTAGAGCAACTGCTTTTTTTGTTTCAGGAACTAATATATCGTGGGTAAAGTCAGCTACGACAGATCAGGATCGAGCAGCAGATCTGCGAGCTCACTGCCGAGATGGGTCTCCATAAGGTAGCGATACCGCTCTGACTGCAGATATCCCCCATCATGCTCAAAAAATTCCCTCATCAGCGGCTCCCAGTCACTGTTGAGCGGCATGATGACGCCAAACTGCTCTGATGCCTCATCTCCCGCAGCGTGACGCAGAAGTGGCGCGCCTTCCTGAGATGCTCTCCAATAATTATATATATCGACATAAGCGAAGTATGAGTCAGATTCCGCAACCCGATTGATAATCTCATTGTTGGAGTGGGCAAACGACATTCCCGCCTCAGGCAGGTGGTCATTAACGATCTGTTGCAGCCTCACTTCATGAAGGGTTCCTTCAAACGCCAGCGCGTCAAGGCCTTCAAACAGAGAAGTCACATCCTCCATCGAACCGACCTCATCTCTATCTGAGTGTGTGATCAGCGTCGCTATGTTGGTCATATAGGATGGGCTGAACTGCAGCTCCTGCCGCCGATCTTCGGTAATGGTGACGTTCGCAACGCCAAATAGCCCGTCACTACCATCCCGAACGGTGCCATAAAAATCGGAAAAACTCTCAATGGGCTGCATCTCCACCTCAAGCTCCACGGCATACTCCTCATTCACCCAGGAGATAAAGTCCCTGAAAAGCTCTATGGTCACACCCGTTAAGCGACCCTCCTCATTCTCGTAGGAGAAACCGTCGCTTGGCACATACACGAGGGTCACCGTTCCCTCTCCACTCAGCTGAACCTCTTCCCAGGTATGTTGCTGATTCTGCTCTTCCGTTTCATTGTTGCACGCGCTCAGTGCGAGAGATGCTGCCAGGATTATCATCCACAGAAGTCCGCTGCCAATCTTCATATCAAAAATGGTTTCGTTTTGGTTCAGTGGATAAGGTATCAAATTCAATGGAGTCGATAGAAATTTATTATTGAACGGGGATGGATTTCAACGTAACTTTAGTTCAACATTAAACTATTTTACAACTAACAAACTTAGACACCTATTATGGCTACTGACACACTCACAAAATGGACCATCGATTCAACTCACTCTGAGATCACCTTCAAAGTTAAGCATCTGGTAATCTCTACCGTGACAGGAAAGTTTAATACGTTCGATGCAACGATCGAATCCTCAAATGATGACTTCGATGGAGCTGAGATCTCCTTTGAGGCAGACATCAACAGCATCGATACCGGAAACGGGGATCGCGATGCGCACCTGAAGTCGGATGACTTCTTCAATTCAGAAGCACATCCGAAACTTACCTTCAAGTCCAAATCCTTTAAGAAGACCGGCGAGGGAGAGTATAAGCTCACCGGAGATCTGACGATCCGCGGAAACACAAAAGAGGTGGTTCTGGATGCCGACTTTGGCGGAACCGTTGTGGATCCTTACGGAAATACAAAAGCGGGATTTGATGTAACCGGCAAGATCAAGCGCAAGGAGTTTGGCCTCACCTGGAACGCCGTAACTGAAGCAGGTAGCGTTGTAGTGTCTGATGATGTGAAGCTAAACCTCAACGTTCAGTTCATGAAGAATTAGAAACGCCCTAACGGCACTATTGGCACTAAAGCCCCATACAAGCCCCTGATTTGGTTCAGGGGCTTTTTTTTTGGTCAGGAATCAAACTTTTAAAAGGAAAAATTGCCACTGAGGGCATGGAGGAAGCCACGGAAAAGGATCTGTAGGGGAAAATGGACTTCAATTGAGAGCATTCTTGTTTTCAATCCCCGGGCCAAACAGATCCTTCATTTCGCTTCGCTTCATTCAGGATGACGAGCTCTATTTTTAGTAATCGGCCGGGTATACGTACCCAACCAAGAGCCTAACTCTGTCTTACCCGGCCTCTACCCTATACCTCAGCCGCGGCGTAAAGCGATCTCTTCAAACCACCACTACTGATACGCCGCCTTTATTTAAGGCGAGCGAGTCATCCTGATCGGAGTGAGCACAGCGAAGCGGAATGAAGGACCTGTGGGGGAAATGATCTTTGGATTCAGGAGATTCTTTATACAACACACCAACCAAGCATCGCTAAAACCCCTCCCAAGTCGGTCGGGACGTCGCTATGCTCCGCCTGCTCCGTTCGCTGAACGCTCACGGATCTGTCCCCTCTCCCCGACGTCTCGAGGGCAGGCAAAGGGGGACTTTCATACCCTCTCAACTTTTCGACCGAGAAAAAACGCCATGCCCTCAGCGCCACGCGCTCTGCAATCCATCTACCATGAACCTCTACCCCGGAAATGAAATCTTTCCAAAATTAACCGGATACCTGTCTCCGAACCCGGATTCCATCAGCAGACCTTTTCCTGCAAGCATCTCGTTGGCAAGAACGGCAAAGATCACCGCCTCCTTGGCGTCAGGGTCGATACCAAGTTCAGACATTGGCTTGAGCGGCCGACCTAACTCCTCTTCAATGATTCGTATCAGTTCCGGATTCCTCGCACCGCCTCCGCTCACATAGACAACAGGATTGAGGGAGTTACTCTTATGATCTTTGAGTGAACCGGCAATCGTTATACCAGAAAGTGCCGTCAGTGTGGCGATCAGATCTTCCGGAGCGATATTCACTGAGTCGCTCTCTTCAAGCTTTTCGCTCAGCCACTCCGGGCTGAAGTACTCAGGCCCCGTGGTTTTACTCTTCTGCCGTGCAAAGAAGGGATCATTGAGCATTTCTATGAGCAACTTCTCCGATCTTTTGCCCGATTTTGCGATCTCTCCCCCCTCATCAAACGGCTTGTCGAAATGTTGCTGAACCGTGCGGTCGATCAGCGTATTTCCCGGCCCTGTATCGGTGGTGAATATCTCCCCGGTTCGTCCGGCGGGAAGGAAGGTGTAGTTGCCGATCCCCCCGATGTTGAGAAGCACCCGGTCTTCAGAAGGGTCTGAAAAAAGGAGCTCATCCACCAGGGCGGCCATCGGAGCACCCTCCCCTCCATGCGCCGTATGTTTCTGCCGGAAATCACTAATTGTAAGAATCCTCGTTGCTGAAGCAAGCTGATCACCATCGCCGATCTGAAGCGTCGTATTAAATGCCTCCTCCTGATCATGATCCGCAGATGGGAGGTGGTAGATCGTCTGTCCGTGACTCGCGATGCAGTCCACATCTTCCGGAGAGAGGTCCCACTCACCAAGTGCGTCGCCAATCATCTCCGCATGGAGCCAGGCCAACCAGGTGTGGATATAGCAGAGATCGGCCAGCTCCACAGTTTCTGCCGAGCTCATCTTTCTAAGCAATGACCGATCGCTCTCAGAGTAGGAAATTGTTGTGAACTGCTCCAATGTTACCGCAGTCGCTCCGCCCGAACCTGAAACCCTGCAAAGAGCTATATCGAGCCCGTCGAGTGATGTTCCCGACATCAGTCCTATTATACGGCGACTCTTTTTGGATGCGGTTTCAGCTAATTTTTTTATAGATGGATTCATATTTTGCGACAATCAATTTTAATTCCGGATCAGCCGGATCATTCAAATTTCAATAGCGGGAGTGCCCGTTAATCAAGCATATCAAAGATGGACGACAATAACGAACAGGATTATCAGGCGTGGCAGGAAGATGTGGAATTTCTGGTAAAAACGCTGAAAGAGAGTTTTGAGTCTACCGATGCCCGCTATAACGTAGACGATCTGAAAGAGGTTCTCTATGTGGAACTTGAGGGGCTCGATGAGTATTCAGAAGAGGAGGTTGCTGAGATCGCCGGTCCCATTCTTGATACCCTTGAGATGGATTTTGAGGATATTATTCTGCTTCCTTATAAGGGGTAGAGGGTTGCGTAGCGCGTGGCGCATAGCGCGGAGCGTTTTGTTAGTCTTGAGTCGTGAGTCATGAGTCGTGAGTAGTGAGGATGAATTTGGAAGTCCCCTCCTTTCAATTCGTGTACTTCGTGACTTAGAGACTTCGTGGTAAAAAAAGTTCGGAGAAGATATGCCACAGAGGCACGGAGTCCTCAGTGCCCTCTGTGGCATTTTTCAGGTTTTTTTTCGGATGATGATTAGTATAAAGTGTCTCCTTATTCATAAATCATATCCCCACAGGTCCTTCTCTCTGTTCGCTGCGCTCACTTCGATTCCCGATTAAAAGCATCGGGAACACGCTCGCTTTTAAGTAGAAGCGGTGTATCAGTAGTGGGGGTTTGCAGTGATCATTTCACGCCGCAGGACTGAAATCAGAAAGAGGCCGGGTTAGACAGAGTGTGGTTCTTGGTTTGGTACTTATACCCGGCCGTTTACAATAGCGAAGCCCGTCATCCTGAATGGAACGAGCGCAGCGAGTGAAATGAAGGATCTGTTTGACTCCGAGCCTATCAGATGACCAGAAAGAACCAATGTTTCACCGTCGCCTCGGGGAAATACTTTTCTTAATTAAACCCCCTCCTCGTTGCGGATATATTCCCTTCGCACTTCCCCGGGGCGTTGCCCCGGGCTACCCATATTTCATCCCTACGGGATGTGGGTTTCGAGCTGCTCGCTCTGCGCTATGCCCTCGGCGCATATCGATTATAAACCCTTCGTGTACTTCGCGACTTACTGCCTTTGTGGTTTCAAAAGTTCAGGGAGAATTGCCACTGAGGGCACTGAGAATTCCGTGCCCCTGTGGCATTTTTCAGATCGTTTGCAGGGAGGATTGAGTGTTGCATACACAGCGATGTTCCATACACCAGAACACCCCTCTATATCTCGCTTACGCGTTCAAAAAATGAGCCCCTTATTAAGGGGAGACTTTTAATCGCTCTTAGATTCTATTCACACCAATCAGCTCATCACTTACCAAAAATGTAGTCGTTCATTGGATTTCCTGTGTTTCCGCTGGTGTAGGGGATGTTCAGAAAGTTCGCTAGTGTGGAGGCGATATCTGAGATATAGACCTGGGCTGCGGAGCTGCCGGACGGTACATTAAATCCATACCAGATCAGCGGAGCACGCGTGTCGTAGCTGTAGGGTGAGCCGTGTGTGGTTCCAATAGTTCGATTTCCGGTAAACCACTGCGGATCGAGCCAGTACATCACATCTCCAGAACGCGACGAATTATACCCTCGCTGCACATTTCGTCTTACATGTTCTGTAAAGTCTGCGGTTCTCATTGCGGTGGACGACAGCGCACCGGCCACTCCTTCTGTCTCAAGCAGATAATCGACAACATCCTGCTGAACATCAGCCAGTCTTACACCCTGCTCACGGATCATTTCCCGATCGAGGTAGATCTCAATCGCCCTGAACGACTTCACCGGATCAAAACCGTAGATCTCTTCAAGCCGCTCACTCAACCCCTCACGGGCTGAGCCCCGGTCATATCCACCTGTCGGTACGTTCAGATCTTTTAGATATTCCGGATTGTGTGCACCCCCGTGGTCGGACGTCAGAAAAATGAGCACCTCATCTTTGCCAAAGTTTTCATCGATATAGTCGAGCAGACGGGCGATTTCACGATCGAGTCTCAGGTAGGTATCCTGAACCTCAACTGCAGGCGGTCCATAACGGTGGCCAATGTGATCAGGTGAAGAGAGTGATAGCGCAATCATATCGGTAAACTCATCCTGCCCCATCTCTTCCCCTTCGATCGCTGCATAGACAAACTCCATCAGGTAGCTGTCACCAAACGGAGTGTTGGCCAGAATGCCATTCCCGCTGATCTCCGCATAGGCCGGGAGATCGTGCGGGAATACCGGGCGATCCTGCCCCTCAAACGTTCCTTCATAGGGATTATCATCCTCAATGCTTGCCGTGTACTCCTCAATTGGCAACAGTGTTTCCCATGGCTCACTCAGATACTTAGACGGAAGATCTCTTGCGTTGAACTCTCTCGCCCATTCAGGCAGCTCATCCATATAAAAGGTGCTGCTGATCATGGTGGCATTTCCATAATCGAACCAGTAGGCGTCACCAATGTGTCCGGCCGGCAGAATAGATCCCCGGTCTTTAAGGGAGACACCCACCACTTTAGAACGCTCATTGTTGTGCATAATCAGCTCGTCTGTGATGGTTGACGAAAGCAGCCAGCGGGGCGACATCTCCCCTTCATCCGAATCGGACCCAACGGTGCTCACTGTGGGATCTTCGGTCACATAGGTGGTTCGGTCTTCACCTCTCAGGTACCAACTGTTTCCGATAATCCCGTGCACGGCCGGCGTGGTGCCTGTGTAAACCGAAGCGTGACCCGGACCGGTAAAGGTGGGCATGTAATCAAAACGGGCATGGTCGAAGGAGAAGCCCTCATTTACAAGCCGTTTAAATCCATCCTCCCCAAACGTGTCCCAATAGCGGTAGATGTAGTCGTACCGCATCTGATCTACCATAATCCCGATAACCAATTTCGGGGTTTCGTAGTGCTCTTTATCGTTTTGATCCTGTGCCTTCGCGTCGGTGGTGAGAAAGCTTCCCGCGGTAAAAAGAGTGAGGAGTATTACGTAGCCTATCTTCATATTGAATATTTTGAGTTTTTAGTCACACTATTTATTCACACAATCTAAAATACAATCCACCCGGTACGTTTTCATTACCTGAACATTAACATTCGCTGAGGCTGATCGGAATGTTCACAGCGAGGCCACCGTCGGAGGTCTCCTTATATTTGGAGTTCATATCCTGTGCGGTCTCCCACATCGTCTTCACGACGGCGTCGAGCGGTACTTTCGCCTTGTCCGGATCGCTGTGTATGGCGAGCTGTGATGCAGTAATCGCCTTGATCGCCCCCATGGTGTTTCGTTCGATGCACGGAACCTGTACGAGCCCGCCGATTGGATCGCAGGTGAGGCCCAGGTGGTGCTCCATCGCGATTTCGGCAGCCATCAGGCTCTGTTCAACGGTTCCGCCCAGACATTCGGTGAGCCCCGCTGCCGCCATTGCCGATGAGACTCCGATCTCCGCCTGGCATCCACCCAGTGCGGCCGAAATGGTGGCCCGTTTCTTAAAGATACTTCCGATTTCGGATGCCGTACAGAGAAACTTGAAGACCAGATCGTGGCAGTGGTCTTCGCGGAAGGTAACCAGATATTGAAGAACGGCGGGAATCACGCCTGCAGCGCCGTTGGTAGGCGCCGTCACAACACGGCTGAAGGAGGCGTTCTCCTCATTCACAGCAAGTGCAAAACAGCTCACCCAGTCGAGAATGTAGGCAAATCCTTCGCCACCACTTCTGATGGCGATCCGCCAGTCGTGGTAGTTGTCATACTCTTTTTGATTGAGAAGCCGTCGGTTCAGCGTTGAAGCTCGCCTCATCACCTGGAGCCCGCCGGGCAGAATTCCGTCCCGATGGCATCCGCGATAGATGCAGTTGCTCATTACGTCCCAGATCTTCAAAACCTCACGCTTGGTCTCCTCTTCGGTTCGCCACCGCTTCTCGTTCTCTGCAACTACGCCTGAGATTGGCAATCCCGATACGCGACACCATTTGGAAAGGTCAGCAGCCGAGTTGATCGGGTATGGCAGGGGAACATCAGCGGTTTCAGACCGGTCGTCATCACCCTCCTGCACAACAAAGCCTCCACCCACCGAGTAGTAGGTTTCGCGGATCAGTTCGCTGTTCGAAAATTCACAGACAAAACGAAGTGCGTTGGGGTGGTAAGGCAGAATTTCACTCTTCAGAAAGTGGATCTCCGTAGAAGGATCAAACGGAATCTCCATCTCGCCATTCAGGTTCAGCACCTTCTTTCTGCGAATCTCATCGATAGTCTCATCGATGGTCTCCACATCAAAGGTAACCGGATCGAATCCACTCAGGCCAAGCATCAGCGCCACATCGGTTCCGTGCCCCATCCCGGTCTTTGCCAGAGAGCCATAGAGCTGAACCTCCAGACGCTTCACTTCACTGAGTCTGCCCGAAAGTTTTTCCAGAAATTTGGTGCACGCTTTCCAGGGACCAAGCGTGTGAGAACTGCTTGGGCCAACCCCGATTTTAAACATGTCCAGTACTGATATGGACTCCATAAAATGATCCACCCTTTCGTTATCGGTTGCATTGTAATCGCTTCCAAAGATAACCACTTCACTACCGCTCACCAATAATAGTTGGGTATAAAGGGGCCTCAATTTGTGAAAAGCTGTAATCTAACGGCCAGTGGAGGGTTTAAAACTTTTTAAAACAGTTTGACTATTTCAGTGTATTAGTTTACTATTACACTAAACAAGAACCACATATACCGTTATGATTCAGATCAAGAGCCTCAATTTTTCGTTTAAAAAGGGGAATCCGATACTTTCAGACCTCGACATGACACTCCAACCCGGCAGAACCTACGGGCTGTTTGGCCTGAATGGCGCCGGCAAATCTACCCTGCTCAATTTGATGAGCGGAATGCTCTTTCCCGAGTCGGGCCAATGTGAGGTGCTGGGCAGTCCGACAAAGGAGCGACTACCCGAAACAATGAGCGAAATCTTCGTGGTGCCCGAGCAGTTTGACCTTCCCGGGATCACCCCGCAGGAGTACATCGACCTCCATGCCCCGTTCTACCCCGCATTTGACAGGGAAGAGATGGATAGATTGTGCGAGGAGTTCGTGCTTGAAAGCGGGACTAAACTGCTCTCGGAGCACTCATTGGGTCAGCGGAAAAAGTTTCTGATCTCCTTCGCCCTGGCAACTAACGCCCGGATTCTTCTGATGGATGAGCCGACCAACGGGCTCGACATCCCCTCCAAATCGCGATTCAGAAAGGTGATGGCTTCGGCCTCCACCGAAGAGCGATGCACGGTGATCTCAACGCATCAGGTAAGGGATCTGGAGGCGATGATCGATCGCTTTACGGTGCTTCACATGGGAGTCGTCATCTTTGACCACACCATCGAATCGATCCTTGAAACGCTCTCGATTGTCACCACACATTTGCCAGAGACCACTGAATCGATCTACCATGAGGAGATCCTTGGCGGTACGAAAGTTCTAAAGGCCCGTGAGCCGGATGATCCGGACTCACCTATTGATCTGGAATTTCTCTTCAGTGCGGTTATTGAGAAGAGCGACAAACTGAACCCCCTCTTTCAAAACGGAGCTACGTCATGAACCAGACAAAATCGATCAATCAATTTTCGTGGAACAGGGTAAAACTCCTTTGCAAACGCTATATCGCAATCAACCGAAAATCTCAGCTGATCTCATTGGGAATCGTCGTTGGTCTGCTGGTTATCTTCTGGTTTTTATCAGTTAACGCCGGCTCCTACAGTAGAGAAGGCATCTCGTCTCTGTACGCCACCGCCTTTCTTTTGTTCGGAATTGCCGGGCTTCTCTTCACAAGTTCCATCTTTGATGAGCTGCACAAACCGGAAACGGCGCACCTCTCCCTGATGCTTCCCGCAACCAGTTTGGAGAAATTGTTCAGCGCGTGGCTTGTAACGGCCATCGGTTTCACGGTAATTTACATGGTCAGTTTCTTTCTGCTATTTACAGGACTTCAGTTAGTCACCATTCTGTTCAATGCTGGGGGCGTTGGGTTTCAGTTCTTTAACCCCTTTGACCCTGACACATTGAACTCAATCAGCAGCTATCTCTATTTCCAATCCTTTTTTCTTCTTGGTGCTGTTGTTTTCAAAAAGCACAATTTCCTAAAAACCCTGCTTGCCTGGGTTCTATTTTTGATACTGATGATGATAGGGATGTTTTTGCTAGCGGCTATTTTCTTGCAGTCCGGAACTTTTGATTACAACATTGTGATGACCGGCAACCGGGTTGAATTTGCAGTAAAAACACTCTTAACTCTCTTCTTTCTCTGGCTGGCGTATGTTCGTCTTAAAAACAGACAGGTGGCGTGATGAATTATTCAGAAAATCGCCCGATCTACCTGCAGATATCGGATTATTTCTGCAGCCAAATACTAAGCAAAAAGTGGAAAGCCGGAGAGCGGATTCCCTCGGTCCGCGAAATTGCCGTGAGAATGGAGGTTAATCCAAATACCGCCATTCGTGCATTCCACGATCTTCAGAATGAGGGAATCCTGGAAAACCGCCGGGGTGTGGGTTACTTCGTCACAGGCGACGCCTACCCAAAAGTTCGGGAGCTGAAGCGGCGCGAATTCATCCGCGAAAAACTACCCGGATTCTTCCGGGACATGAAGCAGCTCGGCTTCTCCTGCAGCGAGCTGGAAGAGCTGTACAGGAAGCATCATGAGAGGTAGTGGGGCTTAAGCGCTAACTTTTGAGAAAAAAATAGCCGTAATGGAAAGAATCTGAAAAATGCCACTGAAGCACTGAAAAGCACGGAGTTCTCTGTGCCCTCGGTGGCAACTTTCCCTAATTTTTTACCAAGAAGGCGGAAAGTCACGAAATGCACGAAGGTAAATGATCCAAAACCCAAACCTGATTCGATACAGATCCTTCATTTCACTCGCTGCGCTCGTTCCATTCAGGATGACGGGCTTCGATTTAATAAAAGGCCGGGTATAAATATCCAACCAATTAACAAACTCCGACTAACCCGGCCAATCCCCTAAATCTCGGATCCGGCGTAAAACGATCTCTGCATAGCTCCACTACTAATACGCCGCCACTTCTATAAAGCGAGTGTGTCATCCTGATCGAAGTGAGCGCAGCGAACGGAGAGAAGGACCTGTGGGGAGATGTACTCTAAAAAATGCCCGGAACCACGCAAAAGCGCGGAATTCTCTGTGCCCTCGGTGGCAACTTTCCCTGATTTTTTTACCACGAAGGCAGAAAGTCACGAAGTGAAGGGATCTCGACATGGAGCTCAATCGACCCAAGCACCGCTAACACCTCCCGAGTGGGTCGGGACTGCGAAAAACTCTACCAGTGACAGATATGAAAAATGCTTCTTATTCACGAACCGAACACCCCTCCCGGCTTACGCCGTACTCCCCTCGAGGGGAGATCTATTCTGTCACCTACTCAATAGTGTTGCCCACTTTTGGCAAAACTTAGTGGCTCAGCATGACTTAAAAACGCTTTGCGCTATGCGCTTCGCAATCTATCTACCATAAACTATCTACTATTCACCCCTCACCCCGCCGCATCCCACACCGGCTTCCCAATAAACTTGGAGAGCATCTCCGCATCTTTGCGGATGCCGCGTTTGCTGCCGTGGCGCACCAGGTTGAGTCGCTTTGTATCGTTCATCACAAAGTTCATCTCGTAGATATAATAGGAGTTCTTGTTGCCTCTCACATACTCCGAGAGTAGCTGAATCGCAGAGACATTTCGGAGTTGAGGATGATCAGATGTACCTGTGTCATCTTCCTTTCCCCGCCAAAATCGACCGGTCACCTTATCAAAAACGACTGGCACCGACATCTTCCTGAGGGTATAGTAACCTGCACCGGCAAAAACAACGCCAAAAAGCACCGGAATGACATACATCAACAGCTCATCCTGCACCGGGGCGGCGAGTGCCTGAAAGAGGAAAAAACCGGTAATACCAACACCCAAAACCATAAAAACATAGGCAAAGATCTTGCTCTTCATGGTTGGCTGAAGTTCCAGCCTGGACGGGGCCACCTCCACCAGTTTATGTGACTGAAAGTTACTGCTCCCTCCGCCAACCGGAGTCCACTCAATCTGATCGGCCAGCGGATCATTGAATCGTGAGGTATCAAACGTTATGGCATTTTTCCCCTGATTAAAATGCTCCTTCATCTGCTTCAGCTTATTTAGCATAACCATCCCCCGAACTATATTTTTTTGTTTGATAGTGAGTCGCAGCCTGACCTCTAATCAATAAGCGAAAAAGTGAGGGGAAAACGATCACTCGGAAGGTGGCGCAAAAGATATTTTTACTGTTTATCAAACCCGGCGGCTGAGACGAATGGGAGATGCACTTAATGGATCTACAGAAATTTACTCGATATTGTATTGTGAAAAATGATCACCCCACCGCCTCAACTGCTGCATTCAGTGTAAATAATCGAAATGATTTCTAACAGAAAGAAAGTCTTCTAATCAATATTTCTACTCTTTTACTCTGTTCTTTAAATCCATTTTTTTCATGCAAAATCCTTATGATTTCAACTGAATCATCTTCAATTTTACGGTAAAATATAATGTGCCGATTTGTTTTCAGGCCGTATACCTCAGGTGATATTCCGTCGTAATGCTTGCCTATTTCCGGGTGTCGGGCTATCTCTTGGCAAGAACCAAGCAGTACTTCATAATAGATATCAGCTTGTTCCTCCGACCATTCATCAAAGGTATAGTCCCAAATTTCATTTAAGTCTACAACGGCTTTGTTAGTAAGTCGGTAATCAGCCATTTTTTCTTTTTTTCGCCTTCAATTCATCCAAATTTTTTTTTGGATCAAAATCATGGGCGATTCCACTATCTATTCCTTCTTGAATGGCACTCTTTAATACTACAGTCTTTCTCTCCTCATTTTCCAAAAGACGCAATCCTGCTCTGATAACTTCACTTACATTTTTGTATCTGCCTGATGAAACCTGGTTTTGAACAAATTGGTCGAAATAATTTCCGAGAGATATAGATGTATTCTTACTCATATTACTGATCTTTTTTAAAAAATTACCAATATTTGGTATAGGCTGCAAATCATACACAGCAACGGTGCATACTGATCACTATTCCCATTGCCTCGCCTGCTGCAACCGCCGCATCTCTCCGGAATCGATCATCTCCTGAAGGTGCTCATTTCGCCGGAGAGAACTGCTTGTGAGGTGCCACTCTCCACATATCTCACACTGATAGACGTTTTGCGGCCCCTGATCAGGCCGGAAGTTGCGATGGATATGAATATCGATCAGGGAGGCTTCCGCCAGGGATTTTGTGGCGTATTGGTTTTTTCCTGTTGTGCAGCGCATTATTCAATATGCTGAGATTTAATTCAAATCTCTATACAAATAGCTATCCGATTTTAAACCACAAATGGCACAATGGCTTACAGCTTTTCCAATATGTACCGGATCGCCCGCTCCAGCTGGGGGTCGCGATCCCTCACCCTGTCATCAAACGTTTTCGGGATTTCGATATCGGGCGCCACACCGGTAAACTCTAAGTTGTCGCCTTCAAACGTATAGACTCCCCACGATGGCAGGCGGTAGGATGAGCCATCAACCAGGCTGCGGCCTGATGTAAAGATGATCCACCGATAGGTCTCCATACCCATTACCGTTCCAAGTCCAAGTTCCTTAAACCCGGCGGCCGTCATCTCTGCATCACTAAGCGACTGCTCATTAATCAGCAGCACAATCGGTTTGGCCGATGGCGTAAAGTTCGACTGAGAGGCGAGCTGGCCCTCCCGGTAACCCCACTTCAGATAGGGGCGTTGGGAGAGAAACCTCAGTACCTCGTCATGAACGTTTCCGCCTGTATTGTACCGCAAGTCAAGAATGAGGGCATCTCTCTCCTCACCCTGCTGAACCATCTCCTGCTTAAAATGCTCCAGCTCTCCCTGGCCCATGTTTTTCATATGCACGTATGCGACCCTTTTGTCCGACTGCTCATCCACAATCTGCTGACGCTCGAGCATCCATTCATCATAAAGCAGGTTTCGCACAGCAAAATAACTGACCGGCTCCAGCTTCAGGTCGAACTCACTGTTGTCGCGGCGGAACGTCAGCGTGATTTCATTCATGGAGGAAGGAAACGAAAAGTAGGACTCCCGGTTTTTGCCCGGATCCACCTCATTGCCCTTCACACGGATCAGACGGTCGCCCGGTTCCGGTGCGGTGGCTGATTTGAAGGCAGGCGAGTTCCGCACTGTACGCTTCACAACGTATGGGTCATCCGCCTCAAAAAGGATCCCGGTGGCCAGGGTTGTTGAACCGTGAAACACCTGCTCCTCCCCACCCGACGATGAGAAACCGATATGGGAGGTGTTCAGCTCGCCCAGCATGTCATTCTTCATCTCGCGAAGATCGGCCCGCGTACGAACATGCGGCAGAAATTGGCGATAATGTTCACGAACCTCCTCCCAGTCGATCCCGTGAAAATCGCTCTCGTAAAAGTTGGTCTCCAGATTGGCCCACATCTCATCAAACATCTGGTTGAACTCATCCCGCAGATTTCTCCGGAAGGTGTACTCCGCCTCCACTTTCTCCACGCTGCTGCCCGAAATGTTAAGCTGGTGGATGTCGCCGCCAAGCAGCACCCAGTGCGATCCATCCACTTCAACGATAGAACCCGATCCCATCTGTGTACCGGCAATCATCTCTGTTACAGGGGCTTCAAACGGTTCAAACACGGTTTTCCACCAGGCATTGCGACCCTGATCGTGGTCTGAACGGTAGAGCACGTACGTTTTCTCATCATCGATAAAGACGTATGGACTGCTTTGTGAACCAAAACCGGGCCCCACGTGCTCCCAACGGTCCCGCAACCGCTCCTCCTCAATTACCACGGTCACGCTTTCCTCACCGTTTCCATCTTCGTCGTTATCATCGCTGAAGAGACGGTCTACCCGGTCTGATCTGAACTCGGGCTGTATATCAACAAGAGCGATGCGGTATATATCGGAGTCCCGCATTCCATATGGAAAAGAGGGCTCTGTACGGTTGGTCTGGAAGTAGATATACTTTCCATCGGGCGACCATACCGGGTCGGTTTCCGACACATAGGTATCGGTAATGGCAATCGTCCGGTCTTCCTCAAGATCGTGTACAAAGAGGCTCTGCTCAAAATTTCGAAAGCTGGTAAAGAGGATAAAGCGGTCGTCCGGGGAGAAGGATGGCGCCGATGAGAAAATGTCCCATATCTCATCCTCCACCACCGTGCGGCTTTCCATCGACTCCATATCAATAATCCTCACCTCACCTCTTCCGCTGAGGTAGACACCGCTGCTCCTGTCGCTGTTAAGCGAGAGCGACCGGTTGTTCTGAAGATCTTCCGTAATGCGTTCTTCCGCTCCGTTTCCTTCCGCACTGATGGTGTGCCAGTTCTGATATCCGTTCCAGGTCTGGCTGAAGATCAGTGTTCGGTTATCTGCAAGCCACTTCACCTCCATCACGCGTCCGTCGGCTGCTGTTGAGAGTTGCCGGATAAACTTCCCCTCTGCATCAGACACAAAAAGCTCTCCCCTCGAAACAAAAGCCAGCTTCTTCTTGTCGGGCGATGCGTCAAATTCCGTAATGCTGCCCTGAACCCTGAAATCCTGCTCCTTCTCCAGGGTGGAATTGCCAAACACGGAAAATTCCACTCTTCCTGCCTCTCCGCTCGCCACATCAAAGAGCCAGATCTGATAGTCGCGTGTAAAGACCACCTTCTCCCCATTGGCGCTCACTCTCGGGTGTTTGATGGAGGTATCGAACGAGGTGAGCTGCTCCTTCTCCCCACCTAGAATCCGGTAGAGATTGTACTCACCGTTATACTCATCTGAAACGAAATAGATTACGCCATTTTCATCTACCGATGGCCACATATCCTTGCCATCGTGATCGGTTAGTACGCTGTACTCTTCACTGCCGGGGTGCCACGATTCGATCTGTGGCGCAAAGGCCCCGCGATACCGTTTACGGTGCGCCTGGTTTTTGCTCTCCCACGATGTGTTGAAGAGATAGTACCCTTCAGGATGTGCGGCAAGATTATGATCGGTTACGTGATAGTGTTGGAAGAGCCGTTCCGGTGTACCCCCTTCGCGCGACACCTTCCACGAGCTGAAACGATTCTCGCGCGCCGATGTAAAGTAGATCGATTGCGAGTCCCAAGACCACCCCTCTGCTTCATCTGCAGCCTGGTGCCAGGTAAGCCGCTCAATCTCCCCACCCTCCAGTGGCATCACATAGAGGTCCATGTTGCCATACTGGGTGGATGAGAAAGAGAGCCACTCTCCGTCGGGCGAAACAGCCGGACGCGTCTCCATGCCATCCATCGCCGTAATTCGTACAGCCTGACCACCCGCAGTAGGCACCTTCCACAAGTCGGTCTCAAAGCTGAAGATGATAGTTTCCCCATCGGGCGTTAGTGTGGGATGGCTCGTAAACCAGGGTGTTGAAGATTGTGCTGAAAGCTGCAGACTCAGCAATGAAATGAAGAGTAGGGACAGAAGAGCAGAGAGAGTACGCATGTTCACATAGACGTTGATTTCTGTTTGATGTGAGATGAATATACTGCTCAGCGATTATCCGTAAAAAAAAAAGTGCGGAAAAGAGTTTGTGAAAGCTCTTTGTGGGATCGGGGTATGAGTTTTAATGGATCAGGGTATGAGTTTTTTTGCATACTTTCTGATTTACACCACTAGGTTAAACTCTGCGTAAGCCTGTAACTGACAGTCATTCTTAAAACCCAAACCGGGCCGTAAATTGCGGTAGTTATAAATATTGATCAGGAATCAACGTGCACCATACCAGATAGCATATTTATTTCTACCGCTGGAGTATTTGGGGAGCAATAATGATTGATCATCGAACTATACCACCTTGGGAGCAGGGGTATAATTGATTTGTAAACTTACACTTCATCAATCAGTTTCGAACGTCTGTTCACCAGCGCGCTTCGTTTCTCACCCACTGGTTCCGTTTCCAGCTTTTTATCAATGTTTGTCAGCTCACTTGCAAACTTGTTAAACTTTTCGCTTTTCAACAGAGAGTCCAGCCATACCCTGAATTCTGCAAATTCAGGATCATCTTTAGAATAGATCATGTCATCTGCAAGTTCCCGACTGTTCCGGTGTGTGCTTTTAATTTCAAATAGGCCCTCAACATCTATTCCCAGAAACTTGTGGAGAAAGTAGCTGTTTGCATGAAAAGTCTGGTATGCTTTTACTTCTGCTTCTTTCAAATTTCCGGTTTTAAAAAGTATCAGGGTCCATTCAAACAGAAAAAGCGGGTATCCGATGTCATCAGAGAAAGTCCGGTCAAACCATCTCAAGTACCGCAGTCCACCTTTGTAGTCCCTGAGTTTAATGAAGAGCTCCGGAGGCATGTATCTCAGACCGCGGCTATCATCATGAAATCCACCCCAGCGTTTTTTGTCTGCGGCCAGCTCTTTCCGAATCATCGCAATTTTTTTTCGGACTCTTTCTTTCTGTTTATCAGTCATATTTCTGCTTTTAATACCTGATTGTAAATTGTCTTACTCAAAAGTAAACAAATTAGTATACACACCAACATCTTAGCAGATAATGTTGGCCCGTTACAATGATTCAACACATAGCATAATTGCCAAAATAATTTTTGAGCTTAGATCGGCCTATAATTTTTCAGATAATAACAGACTTCTCCTTTGGAAAGCCAAAAATGGGATCCGGTGAGCTGTAGTGTAACACACTATTGACTGCTTAAAGTTAAAACCATTGAAGAATAAAACGCTAGGGTAGCCACAGCGGTTTAGATAGTGGAATGATGAAATATACCACAAATCCATAATGAAAGAGTTCAATAGATGTTGAAATCAGTATTAAACCGAGATGTAATACGGTATCTGTTGGCTGCAGGACTTATGGCAGCGGGTATAGCCCACTTTTTATTTCCGGATGAATTTGTTCCGGCTGTGCCCGCGCCTTTCGACCACGCCGCTTTTTGGGTCTATTTAGGGCTTCCTCAAAAAGTCACACCGGATCGGGCTGCGAAAGCAGAAAGGTTCAGCACAAACAGGGTAGCTGCAATCCAGGTTTGTGATGTATCCTGAAGTTTAGCTTTGATTTGATTCAGAGAGAGTAGCTGTTTGG
>JAFIFA010000229.1 GCA_020832225.1 Balneolaceae bacterium | reverse complement strand
GTCACCCGCCAGCCACCCTCTTCCCGCCAATTGATTCAAGGCCGGGTTAAACTCAATCGCAAACTGTAGCTATACCAAAAATTTATATGGGTAATATCAGGGTGAGTGGGGGAGATTGACATTGAAGGTGCGTTGCTGCTGGGCTACTACACTGTATACACACTTTACCTGATTCTGGCCTCAAGTCAGTACGAATCTCTGCCTCTGTTTAGTTCCGTCATGTTGTGGTTTGTGATACCGATTACGGTTATCATTTTGGCAATCGTTGTGTATCAGCAGGTTATAAAAAGCAACAAGTCACCTTCATCATAGTGAAGAACATTCTATCAAAAATTCGAAATTAGACTTCATAACATGGCAACTAAGGCATACCAAATCAGACTCGAACTTGCAGGCTCAAAACCCAAAATCTGGCGTAAGCTGATTATACCCGCAGATATGCTTCTGAGCGATCTCCACAAGGTAATTCAGACAACCATGGGCTGGACCAACTCCCATCTGCACCATTTCATTAAAGGAAGAGTTTTCCTGGAACCACCTATAGACGATGACTTTCTGGATTCTGTAGGGATTGATTACACTGGTTATACAGTAGACAATCTGTTGGAAAAGAAAAATGATAAGATTCGGTACGAGTACGATTTCGGTGATGGATGGGAGCACATCATTACGCTCGAAAAGGTGGTTAATAATGTTGATGGCGAATTACCGGTTTGTACGGGTGGAGCTCTCAACTGTCCGCCCGAAGATGTGGGCGGTATCTGGGGATTTCAGGAGTTTAAAAAAGCGCTGAAAAATCCTTCTCACCCTGAACATGAAGAGTATAAAGAGTGGGTTGGCGAGCACTACGATCCGGAATATTTCGACCTTGACGAAGTCAATGAGATGCTAAAAGAGGATAATTTCGGGTTGTTTGAGTGGTGATTCTTGTGAGACATCTGTAATTCTACATGTTTATTCAAAACCAATCTATGCATGATAAATCATTCAATAAGGCTCAAATCTGTTAATAATGAATGATTATTCATTCATTAAAATCAAAATAAGCTCGCTATGAATGAACTATCATAAAAGAACCGGGCCTCGATGAGCGATAAAGCTCTTATTGAAGAGATAGGTGCTTTTGTAAAACATCGCCGTTTGCGGCAAAACAAGACCCAGGATAGTGTTGCTGAAGAAGCGGGAATCAGTCGTTCCACTCTGAGCCTACTTGAACGTGGCGAAACAGTTACTATCCTGACATTGATTCAGATTTTTCGGGTGCTGGACCAATTGCACATCATGAACACTTTCCGGGTCGATGAAACGGTCAGTCCGATACCACTTGCCAAATTGGAGAAGGAGAAAAGGCAAAGAGCCAGCAATCAAGATAGGCAGAACCGGAGTTAAGAGATGCAATTAGAAGAACCTTGATTCGTCTGTGATCGCAAATCTCTTCTGTCTTTATTTCATTTATTCACGATTGATGAAATATGCATGCCCTGACACAATGCTGTCACTCTCCTATCTATTTTGAGTGCAATCTTTAAATATGCCAAGAGGTATTGCCTGAATCTTATTCAGAATTGGTAATAATGGAAGAGAAGATGAGATAATCCGCCTGCCGGGAATGGCACAAGGTAAACTTCTTGTAAAGTTTTCTGATAGGTACAAGCTATCGCCACTTCCAAAATCCACAACTTCTGTTATCTTGTGGCACATAAGAAAACCGCTAACCACGTTGGATTAATGAACAAAGCCGAACAGGATTTCCTTAAAGAGCTCGATAAAAAACTCTGGAGTGCGGCCGACAAACTCCGCAATAACCTCGATGCCGCTGTCTATAAACATGTGGTACTGGGGCTCATCTTTTTGAAGTATGTATCCGATGCGTTTGAGGAGCGCAGACAGGAGCTGCGGGAGCATTTCCGCGATGGCGATCACGACTACTACATTCCGCAGGATGAGATGAGTGATGAGGAGTACGAAGCGTTTATTGAAGAGGAGCTGGAAGTTCGGGATTACTACGTGGCCAAGAATGTATTTTGGGTGCCGCCGCTTGCCCGGTGGGAGGTTCTGAAAGAGAATAACAAACTGGCGGCCGGATCGGAGATTGAACTGCCGGAAGGTGAAACCTACGAGTTTAAAAATGTGGCGCGGCTGATTGATGACGCCAACCGGGAGATTGAAAAAGAGAATGCCAACCTGAAGGATATTCTCGACAAAACCTACTCCCAGAAGCAGATTCCGCAGGAGAAACTGGGGGAGCTGATTGATCTATTCTCTGATGCTAACTTTACGGCCAAAGAGTACAAAGGCAAAAAACTGGAGATGAACTCCAAGGATATCCTGGGCCACGTGTATGAATATTTCCTCGGGCAGTTTGCCCTGGCTGAGGGCAAGAAAGGTGGACAGTACTACACCCCAAAAAGCATTGTGAAACTGATGGTGCAGATGCTGAAGCCTTTTAAGGGCCGCGTGTATGACCCGGCGATGGGCTCGGGCGGATTCTTTGTGCAAAGTGAAGAGTTTATTGAGGAGTATGGCGGGAAGATTGGGCAGATTAGCGTGTACGGACAGGAGAGTAACCCGACCACCTGGCGTTTGGCGGCTATGAACATGGCGATTCGTGGGATTGATTTTGATTTTGGAAAGCAGCCGGCAGACAGTTTTACCAACGACCAGCACCCCGACCTCCGGGCTGATTACGTAATGGCCAATCCGCCGTTTAACGTGAGCGACTGGTGGAACGAGAAGCTGGCCGATGACCCGCGCTGGGCATACGGCACCCCGCCCAAAGGAAACGCCAACTTCGCCTGGCTGCAGCATATGCTCTACCATCTGTCGCCGAATGGAAGTTTAGCTCTGCTGCTTGCAAACGGCTCCATGAGTTCGCAGACCAGTGGTGAAGGCGAGATCCGCAAAAATCTGCTTGAAGCCGACCTGGTGGAATGCATGGTGGCCCTGCCCGGACAGCTTTTTACCAACACCCAAATCCCCGCCTGCATCTGGTTCCTCACCAAAAACAAAGGCAAGAAAAAATCTCCCCTCGAGGGGAGTACCCCGGCGGATGCCGGGGGGAGGGGTGTCAGTGGAGGCACCGAACTCGCCGACCGCCGCAACAAAGTCCTCTTCATCGACGCCCGGGAAAAAGGCTACATGAAAGACCGCGTGCTTCGCGATTTCAAAGAAAAAGAAATCAAAGAGATTGCCCAGACTCTCACCCATTGGCAGCAGGGCAGCGAAGAGTACAAAGACATCCCCGGTTACTGCAAATCCGCGACGCTGGAAGAGATTAAAAAGAACGATTACGTCCTCACACCAGGCCGCTACGTAGGCGCTCCCGATGCCGAAGACGATGGCATTCCTTTCCCGGAAAAGATGGAGAAACTGACTTCAAAGCTGAAAACCCAGTTTGATGAGAGTGCTAAGCTGGAAAGCAAGATTAAAGAGAATTTAGCGGGGTTGGGGTATGAAATTTGAGACAATCCCATTTAAGGATTTGCTTTCAGAGATTATTGATAACAGAGGAAAAACTTGTCCTACTGTAGATGAGGGTATTCCTCTAATTGCAACAAACTGTGTTAATAACAATACTCTATATCCTACTTATGAGAGAATCAGGTATGTATCTAAAGAAGCTTATGAGAATTGGTTTAGAGGACATCCTGAACCAGGTGATATTCTTTTTGTAACAAAAGGTTCTCCTGGTAGATGCAATTTCGTACCTGATCCAGTTGAATTCTGTATTGCTCAAGATATGGTTTCCATTCGGGCAGACGAAAATAAAATAGATAATAAATTTTTGTTTGCGTTACTGAGATCACCTCAAGTTCAACATCAAATAGGAAATATGCATGTTGGATCACTTATCCCTCATTTCAAAAAGGGGGATTTTGATAAATTATTCCTCGAAGTGCCTTCAGATAGAGATATTCAAAAGAAAATAGGTGAGCAATATTTCAAATTTTCCCAAAAAATCCACCTTAACCAACAAACCAACGAGACGCTGGAGGCGATGGCACAGGCGATTTTTAAGAGCTGGTTTGTGGATTTTGATCCGGTTCGTGCGAAGATGGAAGCTAAGGTCGCCGAGCGAGATCCGAACCGGGCAGCGATGGCGGCTATAGCGGGTGTTTCCTCCTTCGCCAAGTCTTCGGAGGACAAGTCTTTGGAAAATGATTGGGACGAGATCGAAACGGCTTTGGAGCAGAAACTAAACCGCATGTCCGACGACCAGCGCACCCAACTCCAAAAAACTGCCGAACTCTTCCCGGATGAACTGGTGGAGAGTGAGATTGGGGTGGTGCCGAAGGGGTGGGAGGTAAAACCATTTTATGATACCATTGATATTATTGGCGGTGGAACACCAAAAACCAAAATAGATGAATATTGGGACGGCGACATCCTTTGGTATTCTGTAGTCGACGCACCTAATGAAAGTGATCTTTTCGTAATTAACACAGAAAAGAAAATTACAAAAACCGGACTTGAAAACTCATCAGCTAAACTTGTTGATGCGGGTACAACAATTATTTCAGCAAGGGGTACAGTTGGCAAACTGGCTTTAACACCAAAACCGATGACGTATAATCAGTCTTGCTATGGGCTAAGAAGTAAAATTGATTGCCCATATTTCAATTTCTATAAAACAAAGCAATTAGTTGAAAGTCTGAAGAGAGGTAGTCATGGTTCTGTATTTGATACTATTACTCAAAAGACTTTTAAAACTATAGAGATTGCGCAGCCATCTGAGAATCTTGAGCAAAGATTTGATGAAGCATTAGATGGATTGATGAGCATGATTAAAAAGAATTCAGAGGAAAATAAAACACTATCTCAACTGAGAGATACGCTTTTGCCGAAGTTGATTTCGGGGGATATGGAACTAACCTAAACACTTTAATAAATACAGGAGAATTAAAATGAATGATCCACGGGGCTCTGTTTGGAGAAAATGGGATTTACATGTACACACACCGACATCACTTGTTCAAAGTTATGGGAATTCAGAAGATGTTTGGGAGAAATTCTTATTGGATATAGAAGGTTTACCCTCAGAATTTAGTGTTTTAGGTATTAATGACTACCTGTTTCTAGATGGATACGAAAAATTATTAAAGGAAAAAGAAGAAAATGGTCGTATAGAGAATATTGATTTATTATTGCCAGTTATTGAGTTTCGAATCGAAAAATTTGCGGGAGTAGATTTCGGGACTTTTAAAAGAATTAATTTTCATGTCATTTTTTCCAATGAAGTTTCACTAGAGAATATAAGAGCTCAATTTTTAAATACTCTTGGACAAAGTTATGTATTGAATAATGGTGAGGAGTGGAATAGAGCTATTACAAGAGAAAGTATTACTGATTTGGGCAAAAAAATAAAAGAAGGTGTTCCTGAAGGTGAGTTGCATAAATATGGAAGTGACTTGTTTGAAGGTTTTAACAATATCAATGTTAAAGAAGATCAGATATTTAGTGCCCTAAATAGAGATTGTTTTAAGGGAAAATATTTGACAGCGATTGGTAAAACAGAATGGGATAGTTTGAAATGGGCTGATCAATCAATCGCAACAAAAAAATCTATTATTAATAAAGCCGATGTAGTTTTTACGGCATCAGAAAGCATAGAGGCATTTAATAATGCTTATAAAAAACTTACAGAACAAAATGTAAATAATGTACTACTTGATTGTAGTGATGCCCACCACTTTTCTAGTTCAACAGAAAAAGATAGAATTGGAAATAGTTTTACATGGATTAAGGCTGACCCAACTTTTGAAGGGTTAAAACAAATCCTTTTTGAGTATAAATATCGGGTACATATAGGTAAAAATTTCCCACCACCACCTCCAAAATCAATCGATAAACTATCTGTAAGAGTTCCTCAGAAGCTATATGTGAAAAAAGAAAACGCGGAAGAAAAGGAGAGCTTTTGTATTCATGGAGATCTGGCAATTACTTTCAGTCCAAACCTTAATTGTTTGATTGGTGGGCGAGGTACTGGTAAAAGTACAATATTGAACCTAATTCAGTTACAGATCGACGGACTTTCAAGCGAATTGTATAAAAACTCAGAAATAATTGATGAGGAAGGAAAAGTAATTGATTTGCAAAATGTTATAGAAATTGAAGGCACATCAAGTGAGGATATTGAGTTTCTAAACCAAAATGAGATTGAACAATTTGCTCTGAATACTCAAGAATTCTCAAAAGTAGTTTATGATCGATTACAACAAATTGGAAATAGAGATGAGCTTAAAGTAAAGCGAAATATACTTATGCTGTTTTTAGAATCAATTGATAGTGGTATCGAAAGACAACAGAAAATAATTAAACTGTTACAAGAAAAACGACGTAAGGAGAGAATTTATAATGATAAGAAGAAAGAAATATCCATACTTCAAGATGATGAATATGAAAGGCTACAAAATGAGATAAATAATCATAGTAAAGAGTTAACAATACTTAGAAATTCAAGGAAAAGATTAGGAAACTTCCTTGGAGATATTTCTGATTTAATACAAAAATATGATACAGATACAGAAGTAGAAGCAGCAAATCAAT
>JAFIFA010000105.1 GCA_020832225.1 Balneolaceae bacterium | reverse complement strand
TACGACAGCGAACAGGTTAGAACTACTCTTCATGACTCATTGATCACTACCACCGAGAGCTGGGATGTTGAGATGGTGCTGATGCGTGACGGACGGGCACGGATCTTAATTCAGGGAGATTACGCCAAAAGCTATCAGTCCAGCGACCGCAAGGAGACCCATATAGACGGACCGGTTTATGTTCAGCTCTTCGACACTCTTGGTGCCGTTGAAACCGAAGCCTGGAGTAAACGAGCCATATACAAAGAGAAGAAGAGCGAATTTGAGCTCTACGACTCCGTGCGTGTTCTCACCAACACAGAACGTGAGCTCTACACCGAGTTTCTGGTTTGGTCTCAGAATACGGACCGTATAACTTCCCCCCGATTTGTAACCATCATCACCCCTACCGATAGTATCGCAGGAAGGGGATTTGAAAGCGGAACCGATCTTGCCGACTATGTGATTGAAGAGATCAGCGGCAGAATGCTGGTGGATTGATGAAGAAATACATCTCTACAACACTCCTAATGTTGCTATTTACCTCTGCTACGCTCTTCGTGGCACCTTCCGTTACAGTGCAGGCCCAGAGTTTGGTCACGATTCATCAGGCCGATCGTGCTGAAGGCGGTGTTGTAGATGGCGAAAACGTCCGTAAGCTACTCGGTAACGTCATTTTGTCAACAGAAGAGATGACTTTGGAAGCCGACAGCGTCTATCAGTTTGTTGGCAGAAACCGTCTCCAGGGATTTAACGTACAGATCGAAACCGAAAAAGAGCTGATCTGGGCCGATACACTTTTTCATAACACACGCACCGAGTTCAGTCAGCTGCGCGGCAGGGTGATTGTACTTTCAGAAGCGAGCACCGTTTTCAGTGATGCGATCGATGTTGATATGCCTGCCGACCTTGCCATTCTGAACGATCCGCTCCGGTTTGAGGATGAGAGAGGGACGCTGCTTGCAGAGTCCGGGCTCTACTATCAGGCGATCGATAGCGCGGCATTTCGGGGCAATGTTCAGCTTGCAGACACCACGCAGTATCTGGAGGCCGACTCCCTCTTTATGAACAGGGCGAGCGATCTTTATGAGATGTTTGGACGGGTCTTTGCCGAAGAGTATGAAGACAAGGTGACCTTTCCCGGAGACTATCTGCTAGCCGATTCAACCGGTTACCGCCTGCTTAAAGGGAATGATGCCTGGCTGATGGAGGTGAGCGAAAGTGAGGCCGATACAACCCACCTCCTGGCGAGGGAGATCGAGCTGATCGAGTCGGATACCCTTAGCACCATGGATGCCTACACCAACGTGCGAATATGGTCCACCAGATTTGCCGCTATCGCCGACACGGCACACTACAGGGATGATACCGATCTTTTTATGCTTCGCTCCAACCCTGTACTCTGGCAGAAGAATATTCAGCTCTCCGGACCGGTAATCGAAGCTCACATGGAGAATGAAGATATCCGATTTCTCTCCTCCTATACCCGACCCATTGCCGTTCAGGAAGACACACTAACCGGCAGGCTGCATCAAATGACGGGTGATACACTCAACGCATGGTTTTCGGACGGTGTAGTGGACAGAATCAAGGTTTTCAAAAACTCCGAGATCATTTTCCACGTCAAGGATGAAGATGACGAACCCGATGGCTTAATTGAACTGATCGCAGCGGGAGCCTCCACTATGTATTTTGAAGAAGGAGAGTTCGACTTTTTTAAAGCCGAAGAGAATCCGGATGGATCCTGGCTGCCTGAAGATCCTGCAAATATTGATCGCAAGCTAAGTAACTTCCGGTGGGAGCCTGAACTAAAACCGAACCGCCCCCCTATTCTAACTCCGAGACTACCGGAGATACCGGACGAGCCATTTTTTGATTACCCGCCCAGATATCTGCGATGGCTGGAGAATCAGAATGGAGAACGGGTTGAAGTTCAATAGCTAATCTCAGCTCTCAGCAGCTTTTTTCATGGAGAATCCGCGATCAATACCGAAGTGGTCATATTCGGTATTGAATAGAAGCAGACAGACTCCGATACCGTAGATCACAATATTGGCTGCGGTACCAAAATTCTGCTGGAGTATAATTCCGAATGTGAGACAGAAGAGAAGAATCCCCATCGTTACCAATGCCCAGCGGGTTTTGTAGCCGGCAATTAGCAGAACGCCGATAATCAGTTCGGTGAATACCACAGTGATGCCAAACCCAAAGACAAACGGCTCCGGCAAGAAGGTGTCAGAAAAATTTTCGGCCATACCGCTTGCAAACTCTGAAAGCTCCGGTAGCCTTACCCCGGCCCGGCCCAGCATATTAATTCCAAGGAGAAGCCGCAGCAGGGCAAATCCCATTTTCCGGTCTTGAATCGCTTTTGGTGATAAAGAAATGCTCATAGGTGGTTCAAGGTTAGTTTTGGTTGATTGTGACAACTTTAATTTGAGCAATCATAAGGGGTGCAAGGTTCCCTGACAACTTTTTTTAACAATCCAAACTGAACGGCAGGAGCGTTTTAACAATCATGATCTCCTTCCCCGATATCGGATTTTAGGTTGTGTTTTTTATGATAAAAAGCTTCCTTGTCTTCCATTCATTCTGCCATAACCAATAAATTTTGACCAGCTATGCCTGAAGCATTTATAATTGATGCGATCCGAACACCAATCGGAAACTTCCGCGGAACACTCTCCCCTGTTCGCACCGACGATCTTGCCTCACTCCCTATCCGTGAACTGATGAGTCGAAATGGATCCATTGAACCGGAAGCGATTGATGATGTAATCTTCGGCTGCGCAAATCAGGCCGGAGAGGACAATAGAAACGTGGCCAGAATGGCACTACTGCTTGCGGGTTTGCCATACAGCGTGCCGGGAGAGACAGTAAACAGATTGTGTGCTTCAAGTATGTCTGCAGCCATTCACGCCAATCGTGCCATAAAGGCTGGTGACGGAGAGCTATTTATCACCGGCGGCGTTGAGCATATGACGCGCGGCCCGTGGGTGATCTCAAAAACATCCCGCCCCTTTGGAAACGATGCAGAGATGCACGACTCCAGTTTCGGCTGGCGCTTTATCAATCCAAAAATGGAGGAGCTCTACGGCACCGACGGTATGGGTCACACAGCTGAAAACCTGGTGGAGATGTATGGCATCGAGCGGGAAGCACAGGACAAGTTTGCTGCCTGGAGCCAACAGAAAGCGGCCAAAGCGAGAGAGAGCGGTCGCCTTGCCGAAGAGATTGTCGCGGTTGAGATTCCTCGAAGAAAGCAGGATTCGTTGATCTTCAAGGATGATGAGTTCATCCGCCCCGATACCACAGAAGAGATTCTGGCCAAATTGCGACCGGCCTTCCGAAAAGATGGATCGGTAACCGCCGGAAACGCATCGGGTTTGAACGACGGTTCGGCAGCGATGCTGATCGGATCGGAGTCGGCCGTTCAATCACGAAATCTAAAACCACTGGCCAGAATTGTCTCCTCCGGTGTGGCCGGTGTGGAGCCGCGTATTATGGGGATCGGGCCGGTCTACGCCTCAGAAATCGCTCTCAAAAGAGCCGGATTGTCGCTTAAGGATATGGGGATCATTGAGCTGAACGAAGCCTTTTCGGCACAGGTACTCGCCTGTACCCGAAAAATGGGTCTGGACGATGATGATGAACGAATCAATCCCAACGGTGGAGCTATCGCCCTGGGGCATCCCCTTGGAACCAGCGGTGCACGTATTCTCCAAACCGCAGCCATCGAACTCCACAAGCAGCAAAAACAGTACGCACTGGTAACGATGTGTATCGGTGTTGGACAGGGTTACGCTGTTGTACTGGAGCGGGCTTAACCACGGAGAGAGCAAAGGTTTTTCAAGAAGGGCGCCAAGTGCTTTGTGGTCAATGTGGTTAAAAAAACGCCAAGCGCTCGGCGAACCCTTATCATCTTTTACCGCAGCGATCGCTGAGTAGCCGCTGAGAGCGCTGTAAAATCTTGAGCTATACACTGCGGCCCGCTGCACCTCCCCTGCGAACCCTGCGGTTAACTCTTATTTATGATGTTGATAGAGAACTTGAAGTGGGTAACCAAAATGATCACTAAAAGCACCATATAAAGTTGTGTTCATTGTGCTTTAATAAACGCGAGGCGCTAAGCGCATAGCGCTCGGCGAGCCCTTACTTCCACCCTCTCATCTACCATCAGAGACACCCCCCTTTGTCCCCCCTTTTTAGGGGGGAATTCTACCTCGCTCAAAAAATCAAAAAATTCCCGCTTCGGGCTTCCGCCGTCTCACTTCTCACTTTTCACTTTTCACTTTTTCAAAAAATTTCCCCCTCCCCTTTACTTTTACATTTTTATACTCTACAATTGTAGAAACAGTTCTAACATTGTAGAATTATGAAACTATCCAAAACTGAAGAAGAGCTGATGCAGTATCTCTGGAAGCTTGAGAAAGCGTTCATGAAAGATCTGCTCGACAGCTATCCTGACCCCAAACCTGCACCCACCACCCTTGCAACCCTGCTGAAACGAATGCAGGAAAAGGGATTTGTCGCGTACAAACAGATGGGGCGATCGCGGCAATACTATCCGCTGGTAAAGAAGAGTGACTATTTTTCTACTCATCTCAGCGGTCTGATCCGCAAGTTTTTTGACGGATCTCACTCAGAATTTGCCTCATTCTTTACCTCCGAATCGGATCTCTCAGAAGCCGAACTCGAAGAGTTGAAGGAGATCATCAACAAGGAACTCAAGAAAAAACGATCATGATGATCTGGATGATTAAATCGACCCTCTGCATGGGGCTTCTACTCCTCGTGTATCATCTCTTTTTTGAACAGGAGAAGATGTACCGGTTCAACAGGGCATATCTGCTTGGCGGAATCTTCTTCTCCCTAACTATTCCTCTTATTCCCGTTGGGATGACCGAGTACCTGCTCTCCTTTAGCAGCACCGGTTCATCCACCGTTTCCGGATCGGGTAGCTCAACACTGAACAGTGTCGCAGTATCAGCAGGTGGAAGTGAGGTGAGCGCATCATTTCTTGATCGCTTCTCATGGATTCATGCCGCCATTTTTATCTGGGGTGTGGGCTCACTGCTTTTTCTCTATCGGCTCTTCTACAAAATCGACTCCATTCTCTTCAAGGTTAGAAGGTGTCGCCAGCTTTTTTATCGGGGCTCAACCGTAGTGCTTCTTCCGGAGAAAACCGCACCATTCAGTTTTCTCAACTATATTTTTCTCTCAGAATGGGAGTACAAAAAATCAAACGTCCCAAAAGAAGTTCTGATCCATGAAGATGCCCACGTTAGTCAGAAGCACTCCTACGACATTATTCTGGTTGAACTGATTCGTGCTCTTCTTTGGTTCAATCCGCTGTTGATCTTGTACCGCCGTGCGATCCAGCTCAATCATGAAATCCTGGCTGATGATGCCGTACTTAAATCCACATCCCGGGTTGCATCCTATCAGAAACTGCTGTGCAACACGCTTACCGAGAATCGGTTCACCGTACCCGCCAGCCAT
>JAFIFA010000089.1 GCA_020832225.1 Balneolaceae bacterium | reverse complement strand
CCTGAACGGCAAATATGGTACCTCTAAGCCCTGCCTCTGCCGCCTCTTTGGTTTTGGGGCTGAGGCCTGTCTCCTTACGCAATCTGCGGTAATCTGCTGAGTTCGGAGTAGCTTTCAGCATGGAATAACCGTCTGGTAGTGAAAAGTTTTGGCCTTTAGACATCCCTCAGGAGCTTACTCTGTTTTTGAGATGTGTCAGAATTTCAGCATGGATCTCCTCGACAGATCGAGCAGCATCAATGGTAATAAAACGTTCGTTTGCCTCAGCCAGCTGGTCATATCCCGCCGCTACTTTTTTGAAGAACTGATCACCGGCTTTCTCCATCCTGTCTTTTTCCGATCCGGCGGTTCTGAGTGCGGCATCTTCAGGAGAGATGCGAAGGTAGAAGGTAACATCCGGCACCGTATGGTGTGTGGCGAGCGCATTGAGCGTCTCTATCTCATTGAGAGGTGCTGATTGCCGCCCAAAACCCTGATAAGCCGTTGTAGAATCATAAAAGCGGTCTAAAATGACCACGCTGCCCTCTCGTAAAAGCGGGAGAACCTTTTCGCTGATCAATTGTGAGCGTGCGGCTGAAAAGAGCAGAAGTTCAGTAACGGGATCCATATCACCATCGTCATGGAGCAGCAGATGGCGGATCTTCTCTGAAAGTTCGGTCCCGCCCGGTTCCCTGAATAGCCTGACGGTTGTACCCTCTTTTTCAAAATAGTGCTTCAGTTTTTCAATCTGTGTGGATTTACCACAACCATCAATACCTTCAAAGGTGATCAGCAAAACATATCCGTTAAAGTTTAAAATCGTCCATCAATTCTACCGATTCTTTCGGCATTACAATCGCCATTGCAATGTAGACCAAAACGGGGCTTCCATACCCCAGAAAGAGCGCAGCCATAAAAATGAGCCGAATCGCTGTTGAGCTGATGCCCAGGTATCTGGAGAGTCCGCCGCATACACCGGCAATATAGCTGTCTGTTCTGGAGCGATAAAGTTTATTGCCTCTGTTTACATCAAACGAATCGAATGAAGAGGCTGCAGATGCGGAAACTGTACGTTCGGTTTTCCTGTTTTTATCGTTATACAGAAATTTGTCCAGCTTGTCATAGGTCTCCTTCACGCGGATCTCTTCCTCCTTTTGCTCCTGTTTCTCTTTCTTTCCGCTCTTTCTGAATGTGGAGATGATGAGAACCGCAAGCAGAGCACCGCTCAGATAGGGCACAAACGACATCAGGGTGTCCATAAACGGAAGTGAAATACCAATAAAGTTGGACGCGATGGTATGTCCGAAATAGGCAAATGCACTAAATACAAAACCGAGTCCGGCTATGGAGTGCAAATTCCAGATGCTCTCTTTCGGCTTCTTCTCATTCTCCTCCAAAAATGTCTGGAGGGTTGAATGGAGTTCTTTTTCTGAGATGGTTACAGGAGTACCGCTTTTCGTTCCGCTTTTCATGGCTGACAAGGTGGTTTTGAGCTATCGTTCAGACTTTCATGACTTAGAGTACGATAAACTTCGTTCGCTGTTTCACATTGCCGTAAATTCATACAGTTATCTTACTATTAGAGACTCTGTAATCAAAATATCCAGTGGAATATCGCTCTTTTCAACAGGCAGAGGAGCTTTTCTGAGCTGAACATCATATAGTAGTCCAATTTTCAGGCTGTTTCGACCGGCCAGAAAACGGTCGTAATATCCCTGACCATAGCCCATTCTGTTTTTCAGGAAGTCTCCGGCCACCATCGGCACGATCACGATATCAAATTGAGGCAAATTGACCTGCGGAATGAGCTCCAGAGGTTCGGGCACTCCCCATGAGTTTGGCTTCAGCTCATCTACGGAACGGATTGGGTGGTGTGACAGAGTGCCTTTTCCCTCCATTTTGGGCACAAAGATCTTTTTACCGCGTTCCATCAGTCTCTCAACCAGGCTGTTCGTGTCTACCTCATTGCGTCCGGAAATGGGGATGTAGGAGTGGATTATGTTTGCCTTCTCAATTTCAGTGATCGTGAGTAATTGCTCAGAAATCGCTCTGCTCCGGGCCTTGCACTCTTTTTTCCCAAGACGATCTCTTATTGATAGATACTCTTTTCGAATCTGCTCTTTTTGATCAATGATATTCATGGCTCATAGAGAGATCAGCTGGTGATGATCCGGAGAGGCACTCCTCCACCCTTCCAGAATCTCATCAAATATTGAAACTCCATACTTATTTGCAAGCCAGATCCAGGCAAGTTCCCGCTCCTGAAGGCCACCGCCGGGATAGAGACTTTGGCAAATTCTCTCAATACGCTTGAGCTGTACACTCTCCTGCTGCTTGATGCTTCTGTAAACTTTTCCTTTCAGTTTATCGAGCTCATTTAAAAATCCGGCACTCACCTTTCCGGCTGTCCCTTCCAGGGTTGGGTCAATCTCAGCAATTCTGGGCTTCATCCGATCGGCGAGGTTGGATGCTTCGCTTTTCCACTCCCTAAATATCGTCTCCACATCGGGCGTATCAGCCTGTTTGATAAACTTTGAATTGAGATCTTCAATACGTTCCCCATATTCGTGAAATTCAAATGGCAGCTGGTCCATTACACGACTTACACCCGATTCTATAACTGTGGCACTGAATCTCGGGGCAATTACCGGCATTTTTTGACCAAACTGGGGATAGAGTTGTTTCATCTGGGCATAGTAGGCGATCTCACCCGGCCCGCCTACATAGGCTAAAACGGGAAGAAGCCGATCCTGTATCACGGGCCTGAGAAAGACATTTGGTGAAAATCGATTGGGAATCTGATCTGCTTCTGATATAAGCTCAGCGGATGTGAAATGGAGCCGTGATCCGTCAACACGATCTGCGTGCCACTTCTCTCCTTCACGATTTAGCTTCAGGCGATCTCCATCTTCATCTATGTAAAAGAGATTACTGCTCTGAACTACAACCTGCCTGCCGTAGCCAGACTCCTCAAGCTTCTTGGACTGCTGCTCGAGGGCATTCTGTATGGAATCTGCATCCGAAATACTCTTTTGAATTACCGGCTTAACCAGTTCCTTGATCTCATCAGAATTGCTGCCAGCAATCACCAGTCCATATTTTCCGAAAAGGTCGTTCATCAAACCGGCAAACGATGAAGTAATCGTCTCACCACCTTTATACCAGCGATTGATCAAACTCCACAGCTCATCACTGAAATCGGTATCGGGCAGCGACTCTCTCACTTTCTGCTTTAGTTCAGTAACTTCGGAATCGATCGCCACCTCCGAAACTCTCGGCACACCATCAATCTCTGATAAACCCGTTTCAAAAACGTGATTGCGGTTTTTGATGGTGAGTGAAGCGACCTCTTCGTAGTCGTGATCCTCATCAGCCAGCCAGAAAACAGGTACGACAGGCAGGTCAAGAACTTTTCTATATCTTTCAGATAGAATAATGGCCGTCATTGCTTTATAAACAGTAAAAAATGGCCCGCCAAGAAGTGTGGATTGTTGACCGGTTGCCACCACCAGGGATTCCGGTTCTGCCAGCAGGTCAATGTTTTTCCTTGTTTGGCTTGATAGTGTACGGCTGCTGTTAAAGGCCAGAATGGCTTCGGCTGATCTTTTACGATCCCCCATGAACGAGATCTCTTCAGCATGTTTTTTTACTGCATCCTCATCAAAGGGATTCGACTCAAAAAAAGAGAGCAGGTTACTGTTTTGTGTGGAATAATCTTTAAAAAGCTTTGAAAAGTGAAGCCTTTCGAAAGGGTACGGTTTGAAATCCATCTATCCCTTCATCTTTTGGATCTGATCCCGCAGTTTTGCTGCCTTTTCATAATTCTCTGTCTCGATTGCTGTCTGCAGCTCCTTTTCAAGCTCTTCGAGTTTTGACAGCTCATCACCGCCATCAGCACTCTTCTGTTTGCCTTTTGTTTTGGATTTGTCTGCAGTTTTTGAGCCCTCTTCGGTCTCAATTCCGGCCTCTTCAAGCACGGATACGCTAACAAAGATTGGCGCACCAAATCTGATTGCTAGTGCGATGGCATCACTAGGCCGGGCATCCAGTTCAAATGGCTCGTCATCTTTTTTACAGTGAATCTGCGCAAAAAAAGTACCCTCATTCAGATCGTTGATAATCACCTGCTCCACATTTGAGCCCAGGCTTACAACCATGTTTTTTAGAAGGTCGTGAGTCATTGGGCGTGGCGGCTTGATGCTTTCGAGTTCCAGCGCAATTGCCTGTGCTTCAAATGTACCAATGATAATGGGCAGCCTTCGGTTGCCTTCTGCTTCTGATAAAATAAGTGCGTAGGCCCCTCCACTGCTTGGACTTGTGGACAAGCCCAGAATGTCCATTTTAATATTCTGCAATGATCAATCTCCTTTTTGTCCTGAACAGATTTTTATGAAAGGTAACCAAATTTCCATTTCCCATAAACTGATTAGGGAAAAAGGTTTCAGAAACAACCATAGAGGAAAGTGTAATCAGTACCGATTGAATGATAGTGGCTATAAGGCTACCTTTAGACGCATCTTTACAACCTGTAGAATGATAAAACCTTGATTAAAATTCCAGACGATGAAACGATGAAATGCATAGCTGCATCAGGTTTTGGCCTGATTGTGAGCATTGCGGTGCTTTTCATCATGCAGTACATCAATGCAGCACTCTACCCTATCCCGACCGATCTGGATCTGAGCAGAGATGAAATCTACTTTAACTTTGTCTCTGAACACCCCCTATTCCTCTTTGGGATACTATTCAGCGCCGCTGCCGGAAGCTTTGTTGGCGGAGCTGTAGCGGCACTTACCAAAATCGACCTTCCGTCAATTTACCCTTTGGCCATTGGCGTTGTTTTAATGGTGCTTGGTTACGTTAATATTGCGATGATCCCACACCCCGTTTGGTTTTGGATTGGTTCCCTTTTTGTATATTTACCATTCAGCTGGGGTGGTGCCCGCTACATCTATAATCTCAGAACCAAATCAAATTAACGTGACTCTTACCATAGAAGAGAAAAGAAATCCACGCACAGGTAATCCAATGACGGTTATTTCGGATATTATCCACAACCCTCAGGTCATTGAAAAACTGGCCAAAAAGCTGAAAAGCAGCTGCGGTGCAGGTGGCCATGTTGAAGGAAAACAGATCTCCATTCAGGGATCACACACTGCAACTGTGAAGAAGATTCTCGAAAAGGAGGGTTTTTCTGTAAAAGTGAAGTAAGTCATTCGGAATATTTGTAGATTCTGTCTTGTAAAAATTGAACCTACTGTTTCCTCTACACATTAAATAAATTCCATTCCCATTGAATCAGGATCCCAAAAAAATTCTTCTGGTTGAAGACGATAGTGTTCAACAGGTGATTATGGAAAGATTCATTAGCAAGTTAGGGCATACCGTTCTGGCTACTGTATCTGAAGGAAATGCGGCTGTACAATCTGCACTACGCTTAAAAGGCGTCGATCTTATCATCATGGATGTTAGGCTCAGTGACGACATGGATGGAATTGATGCCATGAAGGAGATTCGAAAATCGTCTGAAGTTAAGGTGATTTATGTAACGGGAAATACGGAGCCAAAAACAAAAGAGAGAGCATCAGAAATCGGTTTTGAATCATTTATTGAGAAACCAATCACCCCGGAAAAATTAAAGCTCGCAATTTCCGACGCATTTAAAACATAGACTCTCTTTTTGCGTATACAATAAGAACCATATTTTAAAAAGAGTCACTCCCTTCGTTCATGAGGTACGCAAATCTGCTGCCACTATTCGTTATTCTATTTTTTCTGGCTCTCAGCCCTAAAACTGCTATTGCTCAGCCAGCCATTCATGTAGCTCCCAATATTGAGGAGGGTGACACCCTACGCGTAGGTCTTGCACTAAGCGGTGGCGGAGCTAAGGGCATTGCCCACATCGGTATTCTGAAGGCGATTGAAGATGCAGGTCTTCGAATTGACTATATCACCGGAACCAGTATGGGCAGTCTGGTTGGTGGGCTTTACGCTATTGGTTACACCAGCGACCAGCTTATCGAACTGGCCAAGAACAATAACTTTGTCGATCTCTTTACTGAACGTGTTAATCGGCGGCACATCTCCAATTATGAGAAGTTATTTGACGGGCGTACCATTGCCACTTTCCCAATCAATGAGCGAGGTATCAATCTTCCGGCGGGAATAATTACCGGACAGAATATCTACGCCTACCTTACGAGACACACATGGCCTGCGCACCACACAGAAAATTTTGATGATTTCCTGATTCCGTATGCAACAATCGGAACCGATATTGAAACTGGAGATGCAAAAGTGTTTCGTTCCGGATATCTGGCCGATGCCATTAGGGCTAGCATCTCAATTCCATCGGCAATGTATCCGCATAGAATCGGAGACCGTTACTACGTTGACGGGGGCCTTGCCCGGAATCTGCCGGTTCAGGACGCCTTTGATATGGGAGCCAATTTTGTGATTGCCGTTGATGTTTCAACTCCCCTTTTACCACAGGAGCAGTTAAGATCTCTTACTGAAATTATGAACCAGGCTGTTCTCTATCGTATAAATGAGCGAACAGACGAACAGAAAGCGTTAGCCGATCTGGCGATTACAATCAGCAGGCTCGACGACTATAATATGATGGACTTCGACCAGGCAGCACTATTTATCGATTTTGGCCTGGAAAAAGGAGCCGAATACCTGGATCATTTCAAGGAGATTGCGGCTCTTCAGTCAACACCTGCTGTGCTGCGTGCAGAACTACCTCCTCCATCTCCTCTCCCGATAAATGATGTTCTGATAGAAGGAAATACCCTGTTCGATGATGACTTCATCATCAGACTGCTCGATTTTGAGAGCGGAACCTCCCTCTCTCCCGAACTGATCGAAGAGAAGATCTCCCGGCTCCACAGTTCCCAGTATATTCAGCAGGTTACCTACCGGATTGTGCCGGACGACGACTATTACTACAATCTCAAAATCACCGTAGTAGAGAATAAAAGCAATGATTTTAAGGTTGGATTGAGGTATGAGACTCAGACGCAGGCATCTATTCTTGCGGAAGCCACATTTCAGGATCTATTACATACAGGCTCCATTAACAGGTTTGACCTACGTCTTGGAGATGACATTTCATTTAATTCAGACTATATCTACTACGGAGCTTTGGGTTCCAGCCTGGCTGCTCTCACATCGTTTCAGTTTCATTCGGAGAAGGTAGACGGATTTGTGGATGGTGACTTAACATCCAGTTTCACGAACAGGATTATTCGGGGTGAGATGTCGGTGGGCAACTATTTCAGCAATATCAATCTATTCAGTGTCGGAGTCAGAAAGGATTTCATCTATCAGGCAGATAGAATCAATATTGAGAATATTGAACCCTCATCTGATGACTATCTCTCCTTCTTTGCGAGATATCTTCTGGATAAGGTAAACCGAAACTCATACCCCACAAACGGGCAAAAACTCTTTCTGGAAGCACACCACAGTAACTCCTCTATCCTCAGTCCTATACTATTCACCTCCCTGAGGGGCTATTTTGAAGGTCACTTTGCCGTAACCGATGAATTTACGGTCAGAACTACTGCCTATGCTGGCTACAGCTATGGAAATGATCTCCCCTGGAGTTACTGGAGCGTTCCAAACAGGTACGAGAGGCCATATGGCTCTCTTCATTTTGGTGGATTCAGCCGATATGAGATCTCTTCGAGAAATATGCAGATAGGATCTTTTGGCTTTCAGGTTGAGCCGATCTACCATCGCTTTATAGGAATGGATATATTTGCGGGTAGATTTATGGACGATTGGAATATTAGTCTGCTCAGGGATGATATTGAGTACGGGGCCTCCATTACAGTTGGAGCCTTAACCATTCTTGGTCCGGTTCAGGCGATATTTTCCACCAGCACAAGAAATTCATTTAAAGCAGAACTACAATTAGGATACAGGTTTTGAGCAATCAGCAGCAGATAGAAGCGGAAATAGAGAAAATTCACAAAGAGCTAAAGAGCGAACCCGAAAATGCAGAGCTTATTCACGATCTGGGCGTAGGCTACCTGCTTTTGGGCAAATTGTCCAGTGCCATCATTCAGTTAAAAAAGGCGGTGCGACTGGATCGTACCAAACCCTCCTATCACTTTAATCTTGGCAACGCCTACTCGGAAAATGGACAGCATAAGCTGGCGATCTCATCCTATCTGGAGGCTGTGGAGATCAACCCTGAACATATTCCTTCACTGAACAATCTTGCTGACAGCTATGAACTTACGGGAGAAGGTGAGAAATCACTTGAACTCTTTCAATACCTTGTGAAGATCGCTCCTGATGATGCCGTCGCCCATTTCAATCTGGGTAACTTCTATCTTAGGCAGAACAAACACATAGAGGCAGTTAAATGTTATGAACAGGCTTTGGAGAGGGATTGGAAGTTTACTGATGCCTACTATAACATAGCCTGGGTCTTGCAACAGGCCGGGGCTCTTGAAGAGTCTATGGAGTATGCAAACAGAGGATTGTCGATAGACCCTTCGCATGATGAGCTCCTTAAACTAAAGGCAGAGCTCAATCCTTGATCTTGCCGGAGAGAATCATTCTGTTGATGTTGGCATGTACAGATTCTCTCTCCAGTTCCATAGCAAAAGCCGCAACCATTCTCTGGCTGAAGCCAGGTCGTGCTTTCCGCTCGGGGAGTTGATTGAATATCTTTTTAACTGACCTTCCCCCTTCACAAGAGATGCGGAGGTCGTCAGACTGGCTCATCAGGTCCTGTAGTGAACGTACTTCACCATTCGACAGATTGGAGTCGCAGTAATCGAGGATAAAATCAGTAAGGATGGAGTCTTCAGCAGGCTTGGAAATCATTGGAGTAAGATTTTCTTTGGGCGTTTAGAAAATCTTACTCCATTCGAATCAGAATGTTTCCGACTTTACGTAATCTCCAATTATTTCCTGAAGCTGCTGTCGTCCACGGTTGATTCTGGACTTAACCGTACCCATTGCGGTTCCCGTAATTTCAGCGATCTCTTCGTATGTAAGCTGCTGAATATCACGGAGAACAACTGCTTCACGGAAGTCATCATTAAGCTGCATCAATGCCTTTTCAAGCTCATTCACGCTCATTTTGAGGTGAAGTGTCTCATCCTGAAGTTTCACTGTATCGGTGATCTCCATTGCGCGATCGTCGGGATCAGAATCATCGGCATGGATTGAGATCAGGCTCATGCGCTGCTTTTTCTTGTACATGCTTTTGGCAAGGTTCAGTGCAATTGTGTACATCCAAGTTGAGAGTTTCGCGATTCGCTCATACGACTGTCGGCTGCGGTAAACTCTGAGGAATGTTTCCTGAACCAGATCCTCGCAATCTTCATGATTGTGAGTATATCGGTAGAGAAAGTTGTGAAGTCGGTCCTGGTATCTGCTGACAATGACATTAAACGCCTCGGTAACTCCGTTTTGAAGTTGTTCCATTACATCTTCGTCAGACATTTTATGCAGTTTAGCTGTAGATGCACTTTTCATGATGATACCCCGTAATTCTAAGGTTGCTGTTTAAAGCAACACCATTTAACCAATGATGCGCTTGAGCATCAGGAGAAGAATCGATGGAGTATCTAATGTGCTGAAGCCTTTCGCTGCGCGATCTGCGTCGAGAAGGGCTTCAAATATCTGTGGTATCTCGGTTGAGCTAAACTTTGATGCTTCGGTCCACTGGGCGTTGAATATGTAATTATTCTTCGTTCCCAGCATCGTCTGCACCTGGTCTTTGCTGTGGCCGCTGTCCCTAAGCCTGCTTATTTGCCAGATATTGCCAAACACATTGTAAAAGAACCCCACGGTTTTGAATACTTCACCCGTGCTGTTATTGGTTTGTTGCAACATCTGTTCCGCAATGGCATAGGCCCGGTCCAGATTTCGGGATACAACGGCATTTTTCAGCTCAAACACGTTAAATTCACGATATGAGCCGGATATTTTTTTTATGTCGTCAATTGAGACACGTTCTCGGGTGTCTACAAAAGTGCACACTTTATCTATTTCTGTAGACAGTAACTGCAGATCCTGCCCTACCATTTGGGCGAGTGTGCGGGCGGCTTCGGGCTCGATAACTTTACGGTGAGCATGTTTTGCCCAGTCGGCCACCCAGTCCGGAAGTAGGTTATCCGGTACCGGTTCAAATTGATATACACTGGCCGGACTCTCTTTTGAGGTCAGTGCTTTTCCAAGTTTGGTTCGACCGTCAGGTATCTTCTTGTCGATCAGACAGAGTACGGTTGACGGGTTGGGATTACTCAGATACGCTTCAAAATCATTTAAGTTCCCGTCTTCGGTTTTTTCTCCCAGTTTCATGAAGTCACGAACGATGACAACGCGCCTGTCTGCCATCATTGGAAAGCTGCGAGCCATATCGATCACCCTTGCCGGTGAGGAATCGGCTCCGTAAACCAGGTCAAAATTGAAGTCCTTCTGTTCCGGCGGAACCAGTTTCTCAACCTCATCCTGCAGAAGGTCCATAAAAAAACTCTCTTCTCCATGAAAGTAGTAGATCGGACTGATCGAGTTTCCGGAACGAATTTCACGGAATGCTTCGCGGAAGTGGTCGAGACTCGTTTTTTTATTTCTGTATGCTGCCAAATCCGGTTCTTTCTTACTCCCTGTTCATTGCGTAGTTCAGGCCGCCCAGCAGATGCTCGAGAAAGAGCTCTTCACTAAATGACTCTTTGGTATGTCCCAGTGCCGTATAGAAGGCGCGTCCGCCATCAAACTCATGGTACCAGGCAATCGGATGATTTCCCGGGTGATCGCTGCCCTCATAACTATCGGTATCTAGCTCCAGAAGCACATGAACTTCTTCATTCATGTAACCGAAATTGTACCACTCATCCGCTCTCTCCCACTCTTCGGGGAGCATCTCAGTAGAAGGATGGTCGGGGTTTACCACGCGTACAATTGCTTCACGTACGTTGGGATCGTTTGGGTGATTATCGAAATAGGCTCCAACCAGTTCGCCATACCATGGCCAACCATACTCTGTATCGGTAGCCGAGTGAACACCGGCAAATCCGCCACCAGACTGAATGAATTGCTGAAATGCATTTCGCTGTGACTCGTCAAATACTGTCTCTGTTGTATTCAGAAAAAGGATCGCGTCGTATCGCTCCAGATTCTCAAGTCGGAAATGTCCGGCATTTTCAGTTGCTGTAACAGAGAATCCGTTGTTTCGGCCAAGTTCAGCAACCGCTTCGATGCCCGGCTCAATTGAGTCATGACGCCAACCCGAGGTTTTACTGAATATAAGCAGGGAGTAATCACCCTCTGCAACCAGGGTTTCAACCGGATCGGGAACCGTCTCTTCACATCCGGATGCATACATTGAAAGTGCAAATAGTAAGGATATTGAAAGTATCAATTTCATCATCATCTCAGTTATTTTTGTTAGAATAAGATCCCTTTTGGCGGCATGAATATCAACTGATAATGGGGGCGATATAGATTTGAGATATGAGTCGTGAGTCGTGAGTAAGTGTCTATCCTGTCGCTTGTTTCCCAAGACCTCGTGGGATGGTCTTTTCCTGATTTTAGGTTAACAATTTTATGTACTAGCTACTTACATCCTGAAGGATGTACTTGTAGAGTTCTGAGCCTAACATATCTACGCTCTGGTAGCACATCCTCAGTAGCACGGGACGTTAATCTTATGAAGAGAGAAGATCATTTTCAAAATACTGAAGATCAAATTCAGTCTGTCAAGATACTCTATCCTGTAGCCATTTAATGATATCGGTTCCATCCGGTTTCCACCATATCGGAGGCTTTTGGGCTGTTGAAAGAGGTTCAATTACCAGATCATCCACTCTTTCAGCGATGAGTGAGTTACTGTATATGGCCTGAAGTCCGTTTCTATGTTTACGGACCAGGCTTTTAAACTCCTCCACTCCCCCCTTTTTCCAGTGCAGAACAAACTGGTCACCCGGTTTTTTGGAACTCTCTTCTATCAGGAAATCATCAAGCCAAGCCTGTTCGCGGCCGATTGCACGGTTGTAGGCGTAACGATGGAAAAGTGATTTATCCGGTTTGTTGTGCTGTGGATTCTTTAACCAGAACTCCTCAACATAATCGGTAAATGTACACTTTTCAGAGCGAAGTGAGAATGGAGCGACCACCATTGCCACAGACCGGCAGCCAGACCCGCCATAACGAAAGACAGCCTCGATCAGGTCACGCATCGTATCTGCATCATGGTTATCGATATGGGCGATTGAGAAATGTGCCATTCTGGCTAAAAATGGCGTTCCCACCTCTGCCAGACGGCTCTTAATGAGCCGGGCTCGCACCTCATAAACACTATCCGTTGAACCGGCAAAGAGTACGGCATCTGCAGGTTGTTTGGGAAGCTCATCCGGATCGGTAGAGTAGTTGACTCTTTCACTAAATTCTGAGTTTTTCAGGTCATTCAGGAAGTCTGCGAGTATCCATGGGTCTTTACGGGATAGTTTCCCGCTATATGTGGCTCCCGTCAGAAGCACCCCCAAAATATCCTGAAAACCAACAAGCGGAAGATTCCCCGCATGAAGGGCAAGAACGCGTTGGCCGGAGAGTGAATTCTCTTTAAGGCCTGATTTTTTTGCCCACTGCTGCAGGTTAGGCTGGGTTACCGACTCCTTCAGATGTCGGATCTGAAACCGGATATCGTGCTCAGCAAAGAGGCCATCACGCACAGTGCGCTCAATCGCCTCCTTTAGGGATTGATTGTCGGGCTGAAGCCACTCCTGCACCTTTTCCGAAATCCGGTAAATCAGGCTATTCTCGCTCATCAAAGTTCACTATCAATCAGAAAATTACAGCCGCGCAGATCGGACCGATTCCATCTGCCAAGCACACGAAACTCCCCTCTTTCGTTCATCACGCCTCTGTCTCCGGTAAGCAGAAATGGGCATGACCATACGTTCGCGAGGTCGATAATTCCAATCTTCCCCTCTTCGCCCGGCATGCAGAGTTCAGAAGGGTTATCTGCCCTTCTGATCGAAACATCAACCCAGTCTGGTGTACTGAACCACTCTCCACCAATTGCATAACACTGGCTCAGAAGTTCACACATCCCATACTCAGAGTGAATATTGAAGATCGGAGTCTCAAATCCTTCCGAGAGCTTTATACGAAGCTCATTTTTACTCATGCTTCTTCTGTGCGTCTTCATTCCGCCTGTTTCAACAATTTCAGACCCTTCGGGAAGCGGTGCAGAGTCAAAGTCGATCAGATCGAGCAGACCAAATGCGGCTCCAAAGAGAAGAATTGGTTTACCGGGCTCTTTCAGGGACTCTTGGGTGAGAGGTTTACCCAGAGGGAGAAAACGGCTCAGCCCGCTTGGATCAGCCTCTGTAAGCTCCTTAAGCATGTAGATAAGGGAAGAGCCCTTGTTTTCGGCATAACCCGGTGTATAGCAGAATAGCGTGTGGGTTTTGAAGGAGAAGTGACGAAAAAACTCATCTCTTATGGATCGGTGGTAGATCTCTGCATCGGCAACGTGGTGCGTACTTCTATCCATCGATCCGGTACCGCTGCTCCGAAACTGAAGCCGAGCCTCAGCACCTTCTGCAATCAAACTGGCCTCTTTAAAGGCCTGAATTGGTAGCAAGGGAATCTCTTTAGGCTTGTAATTCCTTCCGGGACTGATTCCAAATGTCTCTGCAAACCGTCGATAAACCGGATTGCGATCCATCTGGAATTGAAGAACCCGGTTTAGCCGCTCTTCAAACGGAACTGTAGAATCGAAAAGCTGTTCCGCTTTCATCAGTTTAAGGTTTAAAGATCTTGTCAGATTTGAAACCGGCCTCAGACCTTCTGAAGCCCCTTATGGCCGATGTCCCGGCGGAAATAGCATCCATCAAAGTGGACCTTCTCGGCACCTGCATAGGCGTTATCGATCGCTTCTTTCAGGGTGTTTCCGCTTCCAACCACGTTCAGCACACGCCCGCCATTGGTTAATAGCTTGCCATTCTTGGTTCTGGTGCCCGCATGGAATATCAGGCTCTCTTCTGTGGCGCTTTCAATACCGGTTATCTCCTTCCCTTTCTCATACTTTTCAGGGTACCCTTCACTTGCCAAAACAACGCAGCAGCGATAGGCACTGTCGAGCTGAATTTTGACTTCATCCAGACGCTGCTCAACGGCTGCAACGATCAGGTCAAGCAGATCATTTTCGAGAGATGGTAAGATCACCTGGCACTCAGGATCTCCAAAACGGCAGTTATACTCAACCACTTTAGGGCCATTTTCGGTGATCATCAATCCAACATAGAGAATTCCGCTGTATGCCGACTCATCCAGCTGCATTCCGGTAATGGTCGGTTCAACAATCTCCTGCCGCACCTGTTCGAGAAGATCTTCGGTTAGAACCGGTGCCGGACTGTATGCCCCCATACCGCCTGTATTGAGGCCGGTGTCGCCCTCTCCAATCCGTTTGTGATCCTGAGCGTTGTGGATAATGTGCGAGGTATGACCGTCAGATATAACAAAAACTGAGGCCTCTTCACCCTCCATAAACTCCTCTATCACCAGGCGATCGGCAGCACCGGAAACGGCACTGCCCGTTTTAAGTTCATTAAGTCTTTTCTTTACTTCATCTTCATTCTCGCATATAAAAACGCCTTTACCACCGGCCAGGCCGTCGGCTTTTAAAACAATTGGGTAGGTATCTTTTGACTGTACAAAAGAGAGAGCGTCATCAAATTCATCAGAAGAAAATGCGGAGAAGTCTGCAGTTGGGATGTTGTAGCGGAGCATAAACTCCTTGGCGAACTCTTTGCTGCCCTCAAGCATGGCTGCACTCTGTTTTGGTCCGAATGCAGCTATTTTATTCTCTTCAAGATGATCAACAATTCCATCAACGAGTGGTGCTTCCGGACCAACTACAACCAGGTCGATCTGGTGCTCTTTACAGAAGCCGGTAACTTCATCAAAATTGGAGGCATCGATTTTTACATTGACGCCCGCTTGTTCCGTTCCGGGGTTTCCGGGTGTGATAAAAAGATTACCGAGGTGTTTAGACTGCTTAAGTTTCCAGGCAATTGCGTGCTCCCTGCCGCCACCACCTATCAAAAGTACGTTATAGCTGGAGTCCATCTATTTATTTATACGTTCAGCGATTTCCAGGATTTCTGAGAAGCTATCGGCTTTTAGGCTTGCTCCGCCAATCAATCCACCGTCAACATCTTTCTGAGAAAGAAGTTCTTCCGCATTTCCCGGCTTCATGCTTCCGCCATACAGAATACGGACTTTATCTGATGCCTCTCCGCCCCAGGTTTCTGTAATCAGTGACCGGATATATTCGTGCATCTCCTGAGCTTGTTCGGCCGTAGCTGTTTCTCCGGTACCAATAGCCCAAACGGGTTCGTAAGCAATTACAAACCGATCTGCATCGTTGCTATCGCCTGCCTCGAGAGCTGCCGCAACCTGCTTTTTCACCACATTTTTGTAGGAGTTGTCTTTGCGCTGTTCCAGTTTCTCACCCACGCAGACGATGGCATTCAGTTCTTCCTGTAAAACGCGATGTGTTTTGGCTGCAACGACTTCGTCGGTTTCTCCAAAGTACTCCCTTCTCTCGGAGTGGCCCACAATTACGTAACTGCAGGTGAGCTCTTTCAGCATCGTAGTGCTGATCTCACCGGTATAGGCACCATTATCCTTGGTATGGACATTTTGTGATCCGGTTTGAAACGCGGTATCACGAAAAGCCTTTACCACAAATGGAATGGATACATATGGCGGGCAGATCAGTGCCTCAGAATTAAATGTTTTGCCCTTCCAGGCGGCTGCAAGTTCATCGGCCATCTCTTTTGCTTCAGATGGTCCCATATTCATTTTCCAGTTGCCGGCAATCAGATATTTTCTCATGGTGTCTGCTCGTTTTGTGTTGCAATTTGTTGCAGTCCGCGTACTACCTCATCATATTCGTTTCCAACATATCTACGGATAATTTCCCCTTTTTCATTTACCAGAAAGCGGGTTGGAATTCTGCTCACATTGAGCCGCTCAATCAGATCGTCGGCATCAAAAGATCCTGGTTGAACCACCTCCCAAAGAACACCTCTATCCTCAAAAAATGCTTCCAGAGCCACATCGCTGGTTGCCAAAGGTACAGTAACTACTTCCAGGCCAAAGCTGTTGTAGATCTGGTAGATCGCCACCGTGCGGTCATACTGCTGCTGATAGAGCGGATTATCAAACCTTGTGAGTTCGATAAGGTATGGTCGCCCCTCAAGAGCATCATTAGATACAGAATCGCCAAAAACTGTTTGAAAAGCGAATTCGGGAAATTGGGAACCCGGTGTCAGAAATTCAATATCGTAACTGATGTTATCAGCCCACTCCATAGCGTTTCGATTACTGTCAAAACTTTGACGAAAACGGTCGAGCTGTTCATTCGCCTCACGGGTCTTGGAGCTGTCATACAGCAGCTCAATACGATCCATCTGAATATTCATTCGATCGTTTGGCTTTTGTGCTAGCCGCTCCAGGCGATCCAGATAGTTGAGAACTCCCTGTAGACCATCTCTCTCTGCGTAATAACTCATCAGAGTAGCACGGGTTGTAGTACGAAGAGCCCCCTCTTTTTCAAGTAGCACCTCAGATCGTTCGATCATCAGTGAGTCGTTCCAGCCACTCGCCAGTGCAACCGATGCATTACCGCCAAGGGCTCCGCCAAAGGTATTGGGATTGTTCTCAAACACTTCCCAGTAGATATCGACCCATTTGGCGAGTTCGATCTCAACACTGTCTGCCGGTACAATGCCCGCATTAATAAATTGAGCAACGCGGTTAAAATTGCGGTCAACGCGTTCAAACGTGTTAAAGACATCATTCTCCCTGGAAGTTATCTCCGTTGTGCCGCTCACGTTGGGTAACTGAGCATTGAAGGTAACGGAGTCTCCATCGGCAAAGACAATGTTGACGATTCCGAATGTGTTGCGGTTTCTGGACACAACAACGGGATAGAGATCGCGCTCTGTAAATCGGGCGGTGCCGGAGTAGAAGCCGCTGGTATCGGTAACCGCATAGAATACGGTATCCTGCACCTCGCCGGAGGTATCCTGAAAGGAAACCAAAAGCTCGATACCGCTATAGTCACCGCTTCGGTCGAGCTCTTCATCTACCGTAATGTGGCCGCTGATGTACGCTTCAAACCGTGTATCTTCCTCACTTCGGGAGCAGCTTAACAACAAAACTGCGGATAGTATCAGAAGAAGAAAAAGTTTCATTCTCATTGAGTAGAAATGAATTGGATATTTAATTTATTGCTCGTCAAGTCTGGTGAGAATCAGTTCCCTGACCATTTTGGGATTGGCTTTGCCTTTTGAGCGCTGCATCACCTGTCCGATAAAAAAGCCGATCAACTGTTTTTTGCCACCTTTATAACGCTCCACCTCATCCGGGTTGGAGGCAATCACTTCATCAACGATCGGATCTAGAAAACCTGTATCGGATACCTGAAGCAGGTTCATCTCCTTGGCAAGATCCGAAGCACTCTTATCAGATTTGAGCATCTCATTGAAGATCTGCTGCATGGCCGAAGAGCTGATTTTGTCATCCAGTTTTAGCTGAATCAGTTCGGTTAAAGGTTTTGGCTGAATCGAAAAAGCTTCAATCGATATGCTCTGTTCATTGAGAACCCTCAGAACCTCAGTAAGCACCAGGTTGGCTACTGCTTTGGGTTCATTAAGATGAGTAAGGGCCTCTTCATAGAAATCAGCCATTGCGCGGGTCTCTGTGAGGATGTATGAATCATCTTCGCTGAGGCCCAGTTCTTTGATAAAACGTTTATACCTGACACTTGGAAGCTCGGGAAGCTCCTTTTTGATATCGTCCAGAAGCTCATCGGTAACCACCACAGGCGGAAGGTCAGGCTCCGGGAAGTAACGATAGTCGTGCGCCTCCTCTTTGGAGCGCATCTGGCGGGTCTCCAGCTTGTTGGGATCCCAAAGGAGGGTCTGCTGTACAACTTCGCCACCGCTCTCAACGAGTTCAATCTGGCGTTCAATTTCGAAATTAATGGCACGCTCCACATTGCGGAACGAGTTCATATTCTTTAATTCGGTACGAGTACCAAATTTCTCCCGTCCTCTCGGACGGATGGAGACGTTCGCATCACAGCGAAGGCTCCCCTCTTCCATATTGCCATCACAGATTCCCAAATACTGCACAATCTGTTTGATTTTAGAGAGGTAGTGGTACGCTTCACTCGCTGTTCGAATATCCGGCTCGGAGACAATCTCAATAAGGGGCGTTCCGGCACGGTTCAGATCAACCAGCGTGTGGTAAGGATCCTGATCGTGAATCGATTTTCCGGCATCCTCCTCCATATGGATTCTGGTGATCCCGATCGTCTTGTTATACTCCTCGAGTTCAATCTCGATTTTTCCACCGTAGCATATTGGAGTGTCATACTGTGATATCTGATACCCTTTCGGAAGATCCGGATAGAAATAGTTTTTGCGGGCAAAAATAGATTTTTCAGCAATGCTGCATCCGGTAGCCAATCCCATTTTGATGATGTACCGAACCAGGTTTTCATTTAAAACCGGTAAGGTGCCCGGATGTCCGAGGCAGAGCGGGGTAACCTGAGTATTTGGGGCTCCACCATATTGGGATGAAACCGGTGCAAACGCTTTACTTTCAGTGAGGAGCTGGGCATGCACTTCAAGCCCTATCACCGCCTCATACTTCTCATTCGAAATTGTCGACATTATATATGTTTGGTTGCACTGTCTGTACCTTCAAAAGATAGGAAAGTATGAAGAGAATGTAACACCTGAAAGAAGAATCGATAGTAAACCTTCTAATTGCAGCATTTACAGATTTTTAGGCAAGTTGTTAAAAATAGTTTACAGCTTTTCACAAATTCAATTCTTTTTTGTTAATTGATATAAACCAAAACCTTAGGATAAGGAGGTTGCCGTGTTCCGAATCGTTCAGATTTCCATTCTCTCTCTCACAGCAGCAGCTCTGTTCTCCATCTGCGCCCATGCCCAGTCTCCCACCGCGCTGTATATGCACATCGACTATATTCAGGTGCCGACTGAAGATGAGGATCAGTTCCTTTTTAATGTGACTGAATCCTTCCTACCCGTTCAAAACGCACGTAAAGAGAACGGCACCATTTCTGACTGGTACATGTACCGTGTGGCCTATCCGGGTGCGCAAAATACTACATATAACTATGTGCTAATTACGCTCAGTGAATCGATCTCAGGATTTGAGGATGTTCGAGCAGACGTAGAAGAGCATTTTTCAACTGATAATGGACAGCAGAGGCTTGATGACTATAAACGGCTTCTCTCCCCCAATCACTCCGAACTCTGGAAGATCAAAAACAGCTCACTGGTTGCAGATGACGCAAAACCGAGCCGGTATATCGTTATGAACTATATGAGTGTCGGGCTTGGATATGAGTATGAGTACCAGATGTTTGAAGATGAGGTTGCCCTGCCGATCCACGAGCAACGCATGGAACGCGATATGATGAGAGGCTGGGAACTGAATGAGCTGATTATTCCTGGCGGAACAGAGTATGGCTACAACTTCTCCACCATGGATTACTTTGAGAATCTGGAGCATATGGAGTTTGGTTTTACTGAAGAGTTTATTCGTCAAACTCACCCGGATACCAACATCAACGAATTTTTTGACAACATATACCGTACTCGTGACTTGGTGCGTAGTGAAGTTTGGGAGTACGTGGCCTCACTCGACTAGCAACTATTCTACCCATCTGAGCGGCAGTTCGGATGGGTTCCATTAATGACATCCACACTGCTGCATATAGATAGATATTTATGATCCCAGATCAATTCCGTAGAGCTGCTGTGTTATGCAGTGAATGCTTCCCTGCCCCCAAACAAGGTCTGCGCACTCAATCCCTATCACATCCCGATCCGGAAAGAATTCCCGGAAAAGTTCAAGCGCCTCATCATCATAACGCTCGTCATAAACGGGAACCAGAACAGCTCCGTTGGCGATGTAAAAGTTTGCATAGCTAGCCGGAACAAACTCAGAACCGTCAACCGTGGTGCCCTCAATTTGGGTTTTGGGCAGAGGCAGACTCACAATATGGAAAGGATCTCCTTTTGGATTTCGGGCCGATCTGAGAATCTCCAGATTTTTCTGAAGCGCACTGTAGTTCACATCATTCGGGTTCTCCTCCACCATCGTTAATATGGTATTGCCGTTCAGAAATCGGGAGAGATCGTCGATGTGTCCGTCGGTGTCATCACCGGCAAGTCCCTCTTTAAGCCATATAATCTGTTCAACTCCCAGATAGTTCATGAGACGCTCTTCAATCTCTTTTTTCCCCAGCTCCGGGTTTCGGTTAGGGTTGAGAAGAACAGACTGCGTGGTTAGTAATGTACCCTTGCCATTGGTTTCGATAGAACCACCCTCCAGCACCATTCCGGGTTTAATGCTGTCTATACTGTAAGCTTCAGAGATTGCAGCAGGAATGCGGTTGTCACTATCAAAAGGAGGGTATTTTCCTCCCCAGGCGTTATACTCCCAATCGGTAAGAAGAAAATCACCATCCCCTTTTTGTACCACAATGGGCCCGCAATCCCTGGCCCAGACATCATTAACGGGTAATTCCATCAGCGTAACCTTTGATAAGTCGATCCCTGCAGAATCGATCTTTCTGCGAACGTTCTCTGTACCGGTACCGGGATCGACCAGAAGGAGAACGGGTTCATAACCGTGCAGTGCATCGATGATATTGAGATAGACCTTCTCGACTCTGGCAAGCCTCTCCCCCGGCCATGTATCCCGGTTAGAGGGCCAGATAAGAAGCGTAGCTGAATGTTTTGCCCACTCCGGTGGCATGAAGAATTCACTAGTATTACTCATGAGCTACAATGGATTAGGATCTTTATATGAAGTGGACTTTATGCATGCTTATGCCGGATTTCACTGAAGAAGTGAATGTACAGCGTTCTCCGGGAGATTTACAAACCATCAGAAAATGCATCCATAATCCCCCACACTCCGGCAGATTTATATCGAAAAGCAGCTTGAATAAATTCTTCCTTTCTGTTTTACACGCTGAGGGATATATTCCACACTTGCTTTGAATGACCTGAATTTCCCTTGAAGTATTTATGATAAATGAACCCGGTTTTATTTCAAATCACGTTGGATGGATTGAAGTCATCTGCGGCGGTATGTTCAGCG
>JAFIFA010000086.1 GCA_020832225.1 Balneolaceae bacterium | reverse complement strand
TCCGGGCTTCCGGTTCCGGATGTCTATGTTCTGGACAACGAGGAGAATATCAATGCATTTGCCGCCGGTTTCGGCACTAACGATGCGGCCGTGGGTGTTACACGTGGCGCACTTGAGCAGCTTACGCGCGATGAACTTCAGGGGGTGATCGCCCATGAGTTTAGCCACATTTTCAACGGCGACATGAGGCTGAACATTCGCCTTATTGGCGTTCTCAACGGAATTCTTGTGATCCACATCATGGGCATGGTGCTCATGCGCAGCGTGATGTTCTCAGGCGGTATGCGAATGGGTGGTGGCCGTAATGATAAGGGTGGAGGAAATGCCACCATCGTTATTATCCTGATGGGGCTCGCACTGGTGATAATCGGCTATATCGGCATGATTTTTGGCCGTATTATTCAGTCTGCCATCTCACGCCAGCGTGAATACCTGGCCGATGCCGCAGCGGTTCAGTACACCCGTAATCCGGATGGGCTTGCAGGGGCGCTCACAAAGATTGCCTCCAAAAGGAAGGGCGCTGAAATCAAGGATGCGCACGCCATGGAGATGAGCCATCTCTTCTTTGCCAGCAGTTTCCATTCAGCACTCGACAAACTTTTTGCAACCCACCCTCCCGTCGATAAACGGGTTAAGGCGATTAACCCCGCTTTTGGTACCGGTGATGCGAAGAGAAAAGAGAAGATTCGCAAGAAATTTGAGAAGGAACATGTCTCTGCAAAAGCGGCGGGTGACGGTGAGTCAAGCGATAAAGGTTTTGGCGGACACGCGGCCCTTACGCCTGAAGTTATTCTTGGCACCATTGGTACAATGAACAGTAGAAACATACAGCAGGCCGGGAAAATGTTGCAGGATATCCCTGCCGCACTTCGACAGGCCGCCCATGAGCCACACTCTGCAGAAGCCCTCATATACGCGTTGCTGTTTGCTGCCGATAATGTCCCTGAATCGGAGCTCCCTGAGTGGTTCATCAGGGAGAGCGAAGCCTCCATGGCTGAGGAGACGGCGCAGCTGCTGCCACTTATCATGAGTGGAAAGCGAGAGTGGTATCTGCCACTTGCTGAACTGGCCCTGCCATCACTCAGGAACATGAGCAAGAATCAGTACACCAAATTCCGCTCTCTGCTTAAAAAACAGGCACAGATGTCGGAAGACATGAACCTCTTTGCATTTGCCCTCGATAAGATGGTGATGCATCAGCTGGATACGGCCTTTGCTAAACGAAAAGATCAGGAGATACGTCACCACCACCTTAAAACCCTGAAAAAGGAGATCGAAGTTCTGCTATCCGCTCTCTCCCATGCCTCCGGAAAAGATTCTCAAAAAGCATGGGAAGCAGCTCTTGAACCGATCTCCAAGGTTAAACCGGATGACCTCACTCTATTATCTCCGGAAGAGTGCCGTATCGACGACCTTGACCGGGCACTAGACGAGATTGCGGCGGCTGCAAACCCGGTCAAACGCTACCTCCTCAGTGCAGTTATACACTGCGTGATCTCTGATCAAAACGTCACCACGGAAGAAAAAGAGCTCGTTCGGGCCATTTCAGAAGCCCTTGACGCACCAATTCCGCTTGGAGCTGTTGGGTAATGATCGGGTTAGGGGTTAGACCTGGTAGCACCGGAGCGAAGCGGAGGATCTGCCAGCGTCGACATTTCGGGTTGCGGGTTGCGTGGTGCGGATTGCGGGTTTTCAGATCACCCCAGGCATCAACACCTGACCCCATAAGGAGAGTTGACAGTTGACAACCGCGATATCAGTATACGGGCTCGACCTGGTAGCACCGGAGCGAAGCGGAGGCCCGAGTTGCGGGTTGCGGGTTTTTTAAGAGCATTTCCAGCATCAACATCCGGCCCCGTTAGGTAAGTTGACAACAGGCAGTAGGCAGTTGACAACCGCGATATCAGTATGCGGGTGACCGCGATCTCATGCAATTGCCTGTTTTTAAATGGTTAGCTCACCTGTAAATCGATTTCCCATATCGACTAAGTGAATGATCTCCACTTAGGTTAGTTGTTCAATCATAAAAAAAGGGGCAAACCATCTACCATCTACCATCTACCATCTACCAAAACATAACCTACCCAAAAAAATGAAGCCGATGCGTTTCCGGACCGATCAAGGTCGTTTGAAACTACATCGGCTTGCCCCCTTATATGCCCTCCGTAGAAAGCTTCTTTATGCTGAAACAGCTTATGCTATGGTTCCCCTATGTTGCGCCTCAGGCATAGCGTCCCTTTCGGCTTTTACCCCCAAAACTGGTCTACATGTCGTGTCGAATTTCTGTCCCTTCATACTGCTCTTCAAGACTAAGTGGCCTTGGAAAGGTGATCACAAATGCGTCTGAAAACTCCTCAACAGCCATTTCATGGATGCGCTGTGCATCCACAAAAGCGTCGAAGCCTCCAATCAGAACTTCGTAATACTGCCCGCGGCTAATTATAAAAACATCTTCATCAGGCAGCATCTCCTGAAATCGATCGCGAACCATCGCTGCACTAACGCCACCTGTTGATGCAAATACCTGAACATAATGCCCGGCAGGTACAGTATCCGGCATTTCCGGTTCACGCTCAGCAACATGGGCTGTCTCCAGTGTATCTACTTTCTCTTCGAGAAGCGCCACTCGTGTTTCGAGATCGTTTACCCGCTCATCAAGCCTATTGATCTGCTCCTGATGGTTCTGCTCCAGTTCAGCAAGTCCGGTCTCAAGCGCAATAATCTGCTCTTGCTGTCCGGTCACTTCACGCTCTGTCTCCTCAAATGCTCTTGCCTTTGTTCTATAATCTATATACTCGGCATCAGAGAGAGATCTGGTTGCTGGTGCCCGCCTCAATGGCCCGGAACCACTACGGCCAAAATTGATACGTACTCCACCAGTAACCATACCGATCTGATCATATGGGAAACCCTGGTTGGCATTATCGAGGCGGTTTGACGCTACTTTAAAATCGTACTGCCCGAATATGTCCAGACGGTTTGTAATTTTAAACGCTGCACCGAATCCACCAACAACACTCGATTCGTTTCGGCTGAACTCATCATCTTCCGCATCTACGGTAAAGAAATCCTGTTCAAAACCCAGAAAAACGTAAGGATTGAAGTATTCGGAAAGTGAACTTCTTCTGAAAAGCCTGTCCAGATTCAGACGATTTTTAAATGATGCAGTATGGATCACCGTCTCAAAGCCAACTCCTGTAATAGTATTATATCGATAGCCACCCTCAACAGTCCAGAGCGGAGTAACATCGTAGTGTAAGCCGCCACCAAAATTCCAGGATGATTCGGTTACAACATTGAAGCTGCTGCTAAATATTTGCAGTCCGTCGTCAGTCTCGGGAAAGGTATAGCCTCCAAAAAGAGAGATACCCCATCGGCTGTATTCCGGTTCAGTATCGCTCTCTTGTGCAAATACATCCGCAACGGTTAATTGCGCACATATAAACAGGGTTGCCGCCAGTATATAGTTAAATCGTTTCATTGTTCTTAGTCTGTATGATCTTTTCGAGCCGGATCTTTTTGTCCGGTGAGATAAACTATTGCCATCCCGAACAAATACATATTTGGATCTCTTAACAAAAGAGCGTGTTTTACCCAAAAATCTATTGTTTCGATTAATTTTTTATATGATTTTGAATGAGTCAAAAAAAGTGCAAATCGAAGTGACGGAGATGTTCATGAAAGAGATACGAGCACCACACGGAAGTGAGATAAGCTGTAAAGGGTGGCACCAGGAAGCCGCTATGCGAATGCTAATGAACAACCTCGATCCGGACGTTGCAGAACGTCCACAGGATCTGATTGTCTATGGAGGTGGAGGAAAAGCCGCCCGGAACTGGACCAGCTATCACAAAATCATCGAAACCCTGAAACGGCTCGAAAACGATGAGACACTGCTGATCCAAAGTGGAAAACCGGTTGGCGTCTTTCGCACACATGAGGAGTCGCCCCGTGTGCTTCTGGCCAATTCGCACCTTGTTCCGCGCTGGGCCACATGGGAGTAGTTTCGAAAGCTCGATAAGCTGGGGCTCACCATGTATGGACAGATGACGGCCGGATCGTGGATCTACATCGGGTCGCAGGGAATTGTACAGGGTACCTATGAGACTTTCGCAGAGTGTGTACGTCAACATTTTGATGGATCACTGAAAGGAAAGCTGGTTGTAACCGCCGGCCTTGGCGGAATGGGCGGTGCTCAGCCTCTTGCAGCTACCATGAATGGAGCCGTGTTTCTGGGTATTGAGGTGGATGAGAGCCGAATTGATATGCGGATCAAAACCGGCTACTGCGATATCAAATGCACCGATCTCGATGACGCCCTTCAGAAAGTATCCGATGCCAAAGCGAAGGGAGAAGCACTCTCTGTCGGACTGCTCGGCAATGTTGCTGAACTTTTGCCGGAACTGCTCAAAAGGGACATGATTCCGGATGTTCTCACCGATCAGACCTCTGCCCACGATCTTCAGCTTGGCTACATCCCGGCCGGCTATACGCTGGATGAAGCGGCAAAAAAGCGCGAGAGCGATCCCGCTGGCTATGAAAAGGATGTTCTCGACTCAATGGTTACCCACGTCGACACAATGCTGAGAATGCAGGATAAAGGTGCGGTGACCTTCGACTATGGCAATAACCTCCGCGGACAGGTGGCCGATCATCGCGGCATGAAGCGTGCCTTCGATTTCCCGGGATTTGTACCGGCCTATATTCGTCCGCTCTTCTGCAAAGGCTCCGGGCCCTTTCGTTGGGCGGCGCTGTCGGGTGATCCCGAGGATATTGCCGTTACCGACAAGGCGATCCTGGAGACTTTCCCGGAAAAAGAGGCGCTCCGTCGCTGGATTCACCAGGCACAGGAGAAGATCCATTTTCAAGGGCTCCCATCCCGCATCTGCTGGCTGGAGTATAGCGAGCGCGCCGAGATGGGGCAAAAGTTCAACTGGCTCGTGAAAAAAGGGAAAGTGAAAGCCCCAATCGTAATTGGTCGTGACCATCTGGATACAGGATCTGTAGCCTCACCCAATCGTGAAACCGAAGCGATGAAGGATGGATCTGATGCCATCGCCGACTGGCCGCTTCTCAACGCCATGCTGAATACCGCAAGCGGGGCAAGTTGGGTTAGCATTCACCACGGCGGGGGTGTCGGTATTGGTTACTCCATACATGCCGGCATGGTTTGCGTAGCAGATGGCACTGACATGGCCGATCGCAGGCTACAAAGAGTTCTGACCAATGATCCCGGAACGGGTGTTATGCGTCATGCTGATGCCGGTTACGAACTTGCCGAGCAGATTGCACGTGAACGCGGCGTGGATCTCCCGATGATGGAGTAGTGTTGAAATCCTCTTTAAGAGACCACTTGTAAGAGTAGGAGCGCGTTCCTATTTTAAGCGCGGTTCGTAGTTCTCCATCAATTACAGGCGCCTCTATGAAATTCAAAATGCCCCATACACTTACGCTGCTCTTCTTCCTGATGGTGGCGGCTCTGATTGCTACCTGGATCATACCCCAGGGCTCCTTTCAGACCGAAGTTGTGGATGGCCGTGAGGTGGTGATTCCAAATACATTTGAGGTAGCAGAAGATGGGGAGTTTCTGAACCCCATAACCCTCTTTACAGCTATTCCGAGGGCATTCGCGGCGGCTCAGGATATCATCTTCTTCCTGTTTATTATTGGTGGTGTGATGGCGGTTATTCGCCGCACCGGTGCCATTGACGCACTCCTTGGACGACTCCTTGAAAATCTCGGAGGACGGCCCGCTACCCTCATCTTTGTTGTCATATTTGTTTTTGCACTCGCTTCCAGCGCCGTGGGTGCGTCGGCCGAATATATACCCTTTGTACTGATTCTGGTCGCACTCTGCCGAAGTATGGATATGGACACGATGACTGCAGTCGGTATTATCGTAGCAGGTTATGGAATTGGATATGGAGCGGCTGCATTCAACCAATATACCGTTGTTGTTGCGCAGGATGTTGCCGGTCTGCCAACCTACTCCGGCATGGAGGTGCGGCTCGCCATTTTGGTTCCTTTTGTCATGATCGGGGCACATCACGTTTGGTCCTACTCCAGAAAAGTGCAGGGTAACCCCTCTCTTAGCCTGATGAAGGGAATTGATCCGCCTGACGCAGGTGCGCCACCTAAAGAGTATCCCGCTCTATCTGCAACCCATATTGCCGTGCTTGCTTCATTTGTGATTGCACTTGGCGTTGCAGTTTATGGAATCCGCACCCACGGATGGTATCTCACCGAGCTGGGAGCTGCTTTTATCATACTGGGTGTTGTCTCCGCCATCATAGGCCGGATTGGACCAAGCCTGATGGCCAGGGAGTTTGTGATCGGCGCCCGTGAACTTACTGAAACCGCTCTCCTTGTCGGCGTGGCTCGGGGAATCGCGCTGATTATGGAAGATGGCGAAATCCTCCACACCATTGTGAACGCTCTTTCAGTTCCGCTCGGAATGGTTGGCCCCGAACTCTCTGCCGTTGGAATGATGATAATGCAGACCATTCTCAACCTCTTTGTTCCATCCGGCAGCGGTCAGGCTTTCGTTACTATGCCACTCATGGCGCCATTGAGTGATCTTTTGGGCGTATCACGACAAATTGCCGTACAAGCCTTCCTCTTTGGGGACGGATTCGCCAATATGATTGTACCTACTAATGCAGTTCTGATGGGTATTCTCGGAATGGCGGGTGTTCCCTATGACAAGTGGTTCCGATTCTGCTTCCCGCTTCTCCTCAAGCTGCTCGCCTTCGCCGCAATCTGCATGGTGGCGATGGTGATGTTTGGGTATTCTTAGCGAGATTTTTTTTGGCGCGAGGTAATAAAGTCTCCCCTTGAGGGGAGTACTCCGGCAGTGTATTTCTGCCGGAGGGAGGGGTGTCCCTGGTTCAACCCAATAGCTTGATCAGGAACACCCCTCGCCTCAAGGGGGAGACTTCTTGTCCGACCAACAATCCTGAACCATGAGACTTGAACCCTGAACCATGATTTACTTCTGGATCGTACTTCTCTACCTGGCGATGCTGATGGGTATCTCCATCTGGAAGAGTCGTGCTATAAAAAATCAGGATGACTTTATGGTGGCCGGCCGAAAGGTCTCCACGCCCAAACTGGTGGGTACGCTTCTTTGTACCTGGCTCGGCTCAGGTACACTGCTTGCAGGTGCCGGACTCGCCGCACGGGTCGGCATCTCTGAGCTATGGCTTGCGGCCGGAGCATGGATCGGTATCATCATCGTTTTCTTCCTGGCAGGACGGGTTCGGCGAATCGCTCAATACACAGTGCCCGACATCCTGGAGATTCGTTACAACAAGTACGCCCGTATTCTCGGCACCATTGTAATCGTAATTGCATATACAACTATAGTTGGATATCAGTTTCGGGGCGGCGGGTTTGTTCTTAATCTGATTGCGGGAATTCCCGAGTGGCAAGGAGTGCTTCTCACCGCCGGTTTCATAATCGCATTCACTGCCTTTGCCGGAATGCTCTCCATCGTTTCGGTCGATATCATCAACGGTGCCATTATAACCGCTGCCGTTCTGATTGCGGTTCCGCTGGTTTTCATAAATCTCGGCGGTGTAGAGTTTGTAACGACTGAGCTCGATCCTGCACTGTTCGATATCACCGGCGGACACAACTGGATATGGGTGATGGGCGTTTTCCTCCCCACCTTTCTGCTTCTTCTGGGTGAATCGAACATGTACCAGAAGTTCTACTCGGCAAAGAGTGAGAAGTCTGCCAAGAACGCGGTTATGATCTGGGTGATCGGAACCGTTATCATCGAAACGGCGATCGCTTCACTCGCTATTCTCGCCTTCAGCCACTTCAATGCGCTCGATCCCTCGAGCATCATGCACCTGGCCACCGAAGACAGTGAACGGATCATTCTTCACACGGCCCGCTTCGCAACTGAGGTTGGTATTCCACTGGCTGGCGGACTCCTTCTGATCTGCGCGGCCGTTGCCATCATCACCTCTACCGGTAACAGTTTTCTTCTCACGCCATCCACCAACCTCACACGAGATATCTATCAGCGCTTCATCAACCCTGATGCTTCCGAAAAAAAGATTGTTCTATTTCAAAGAGTGATGGTGTTTCTGCTCGGAATTGTAGCATGGATGCTGCTCACGCAGTTTCGAACCATTCTCGATATGGCTTTCACCGCCTATACGATGATCGGCGCCGGCCTCACTCCTGCCCTGCTTGCGGCATTCCTCTGGAAACGGGTCACAACTGCCGGAGGTGTAGCCTCCATCGCTACCGGAATGGGGGTAACGCTTCTGATCACCATCATCAACTCCGTGCGCGCCGAACCGCTGATCCCTTTCGACTACATTGTACTGCCCGCAGCGGGCCTCTCTGTAGTTGTTCTAATCGTTGTCTCGCTGCTCACCTCACCTGATCCAAAATCGAAGTGGGAGCCGTTTTATGAGAAGGATGCGGAGTTGACTGACGCGATTGAGGAGTTCACTGAGGAGGATCAGTAACAAACCAGCGATTTAGGAAAATTCTGGATAGAGCGGCTATTCACTTTTCATTAAACAGACACCAGTCCAATTGCTGCAAGAGTAACCATTAGGGTTATAAACAACCCGATTCCGAACCAAATTGGGATATGAATATATCTCAGGGGTTCTTTTCGAAATTTGGGACAGATCGTTGCTGTGCAAATTGCTAACAGAACCAAAATCATAGCTCCAAAAATATTCACCAACACATTGTTCCAAAACTCCCATGAAATAAGCCCTGGGAAGTGCCCTTCAACCTCTATTTTTTCAATAATCAGCCAGCCGCAATATTCAACAATCAGCATTCCGATTATAGCAACCGCAACCATTAGTGGGAGTTGCCGAACAACCTTTACATCTTTCTTGTTCAATAAGTATACCTCATTCAATTAAATCGTAAATCTCATACGATAAACAGGCCCAACGGGTTGCGTCTGATATTCAGAGTTTCGTTACTAACAGAAATATTGAATTTCAAATAGAACTTGCCATGAAACCGATCAACGTTTTTGGCGACCTCGGGCGAGACATCGACCCTGAAGCATTCAATCAGCTTGAAAAAGCGTGCGAACTGCCGGTATCACTTTCAGGGGTACTGCTGCCCGATGCGCATGTGGGCTACGCACTTCCTGTGGGCGGTGTGGCTGCGCTCGACAATGCTGTTTCACCTGCGTTTGTGGGGTTCGATATCGCCTGCCGTATGAAGATGAGCGTACTGGATATTGTGCCCGGGGAGTTTGAAAATGCGCGGGAATCGATGGCGAAAATACTCGATGGCGTAACCAGCTTCGGGTTGGGTTCCGACTTTTCGGATGGCAAGCGGGATCATGCCGTAATGGAAGACCCGCGCTGGAATGAAATTCCCAAAGCCCGCGAGCTGAAAGATAAAGCCGCTAAACAACTCGGGAGTTCAGGGAGCGGCAATCACTTTGCCGACATTATGGTTGGCGAAGTACTCAAAGAGAAGGAGTGGCTGCAGCTGAAAAAAGGTGAGAAATTTACAGCCCTTATCACCCACTCCGGCTCGCGCGGAACAGGCTACCAAATAGCCAGCCACTACAAGAACATAGCAGAGTTGAGAACTCAGGAGTCGCACAAAGGTATCTCCAAAAACTATGCGTGGCTGTCGCTCGATGAGGAGGAGGGGCAGGAGTACTGGAACGCCATGCAGCTGATGGGCGATTACGCCAGTGCCAACCATGAACTCATTCACAAGCATTTTGCCAAAAAGGCGGGGCTTCAAATAGTTGGTGAATATGAAAACCACCACAACTTTGCATGGAAAAAAGTAGATGATAACGGACAGAAAATGATTATTCACCGAAAAGGCGCAACCCCCGCAGAAAAAGGTGTGGTTGGAATCATTCCCGGTTCGATGGGAACGCCTTCCTTTCTGGTTGAGGGGCTTGGAAATAAAGAGAGCCTCTGGAGCAGCTCACACGGTGCGGGGAGAATTTCGTCCAGAACACAGGCGAAAAAGAACCATGATGAGGGAGAGTATAGACAGTTTTTGAAAGAGAAAGATATCCTCACCATTGGTGTGGCTCGCGATGAAACCTATCAGTGCTACAAAGATATCAACCGGGTAATGAAACTGCAGGAGGGTGAGCTCGTGGAAACAGTGGCTATCATGCATCCGCGAGTGGTAATCATGGGCGGCGGCCGAAAGAGCGATGATGGGGATTGAGTGCACGACCTGTACGCGTCCGCAGGACCTTACAGCGTCGCACTTTAGTTTAGGAACCATCTCACTCTCACCCACTTACCCGCTCCACCCAAAGCAACGCTGATCCAGACTACTCGGGACTGTCAGGTTGCTTGAAGAACCTACTCACACTCCCCCGCTCCCCCTAACATTACCCATGTAATATTCGCATCTTAAATAAAAAACCATGTAGCACAACGATTTAATGCGTTTGACAAAATCCTTGTTCATTTTGGCTTGATCCAAAACGAACCAAAAGATCAAGGCGGTGAATCACTTGGCGGCGGGTGCTTCTGGGTGACGGAAAAATTTCAAGGCCGATTTGATTTAAATTCCTTCTTAGCATTGATTTGCGGCGGATGAAATTTTTCTATTCGTCACCCGCCAGCCACCCTTTTCCCGCCAATTGATTCAAGGCCGGGTTAAACTCAATCGTAAACTTTAGCTATGCCAAAAATTTATATGTGTAATGTCAGCCCGCTCCTCCACTCTCCCTCAGCACCCAACTAACGCTGATCCCGACTACCCGGATGCTTCTAATTGTCAACCTCTGAAATAATCTGAATAGCTTTACTGACGTTGATTAAGTAAAATACGATAGAGCTTAACTGCATTCTTTTTAATACAAGCACACCTCATATGTCAGCTGAATTAACTCCGAAAAAAGCAGCTATACATTTACTTGAAAATGCTGATGATAACATCACGTATGAGCAGATCATGTATGAACTGCATGTGCTACAAAAAATTGATAAAGGTCTGTCAGACATACGTGAGGGAGATGTTAAATCCCATGATGAAGTAAAAAAAGAATTCAATAAATGGCTGAAATAAATTGGTCAGCCGAGTCGAGGAGAGACCTAAAGTCGATAGCTGAGTTCTATGAAGTATCTTCAGCATCCTATTCCAATTTTATAGTTTCAAGAATAATTGATGCTGTAGATAGAATTCAAGAATTTCCCGAAATAGGGCGTCAAGTACCTAAACTGGATCAAGATATGTTTCGGGAACGCATCGTTGATGGATTCAGAATCATATATCTACTTCAGGGTAACTCATGTGAAATCCTCACAACAGTGCACAGCCGTCGGGATTTAATCAGACATCTCAAGAGATCTTAGCAGATTATGTTCATTTGTATGAACAAAACAATCCTGTCAAGTTGGCTAAAGAACCTACACCCACTCACCCACTCTCCAGCTCCACCACTCTTCCTATCAAATCAACTGCTCATACCTTTCCCGTGCTTCTTTCAGGTCGAAAAAATCGTTCTGAGAAACAGCCTCCATAACAAGTACCTTCTCTAAAACCTCTACGGCTTTATTTTTTTGGCCAGTTTCCTGGTAATGCTGGGCAAGGTCCAGTTTGAAAAGGATTACATTTTGATCCATACTTATCGCACGTTTCAGATACTCCTCCGCTTTTATATTGGATGCACCATCGGGTAGCGAACCATAGATCAACCTTGCCGCCATCCGTTCAGCGCGCGAAACATTGGCAAGTTTTGAGTGCCATAAACCCGCCAAATGCCAGGCAGGGGCGTATTCCCGGTCCATCTCCAGTGCACGGTAAGCGTACTCTTTCATATCCCAGATCAGTTTAAACCGTTCGGAAGAGTTGGGCATATCATCCGCCAGACCGGCTGATGCCACGGCTACTACATAGTGTGATCGTGGTTTATCCGGATGACTTTGCAGACAAAGCCGTGCATAAGCGAGGGCGGTTCGATAAATGGCTTCCTGTGAACTATACTCAATCTGACGCCGGGCTTTTCTGGTGTAGATAAAGCTCGTATTCCAAAGAGCTTCATAATTGTTTGGAGCCTTTTCCAGGATGCTCAGGTAGATCTCAAGAGCTTTCTCTTCATCACCCTTTTCAAAATGTTTCCTGGCTTCATTCAGCTGAGATGTCAATGGATTATTTTCATCCATATCCATTTCCATACCAAGAGATGAGCTGCTTGACAGACCGGGCAGAATTAGAGTAACAATCAGAAGAAAGAGTGCAGCTTTTGTAATCATGTACCTATATAACCTTCTCCACCCAATTAAGTTGCAGAAATGATGGATAAGTTATACCGAATACTTGGGGCAGGCTTTAAGAAAGGAAAGTTTCGAACTCGCAACCAAATCAAGCATTATACAACGCTCAGCCCTTTGCGCCATGCGCTTGGCTCTATCCAAGCACCACAAACACACCCCTCAAACCAGTCTGCTTTACCTTTAATTAGGGAGTAGATTAAAAAGAGTGGGTGTAAAATTGATTATGGACATAACCCAACCACCCCTTTATCCCTGACATTACCCAGATAAATTATTGGCATAACGAAAGTTTTCGATTGAGTTTGATCCGGCCTTGAATCAATTGGCGGGAAGAGGGTGGCTGGCGGGTGACGAATAGAAAAATTTCATCAGCCGGATATTAATTTTATGAAGGGATATAAACCAAATCGGCCTTGAAATTTTCCCGTCGCCCAGCAGCACCCGCCGCCAAGTGATTCACCGCCTTGATCTTTTGGTTCGTTTTGGATCAAGCCAAAATGAACAACAACCCTACCTCTCCACCTCAACCCAATCACCGCCATTTTGGGCCGACTCCATAATAGCCCTCACGATTCGGATATCCTCCAATCCATCTTCGCCCGGAGCTTTCGGGTCGAGATTCTCTTTAATTGCCCATGCATCGTTATCCATCTGGCGGGCCTGCTGATGATCGGGGTCGGCAGGTAGTTCGCGTCCGCTGCTGGTCTCTCCGCGCACCCCGCTGTATGACTGAAACGGCCGCAGTCGGTACCATCCATCAGCCGCATCAATATCGAGGTAGTTGGTGGAGTTACCGAAACTGGTTTCACATTTTGCCATCACTCCTCCGGGAAACTCCATCTCAAACTCAGAGTGCTCATCCACATCGCTATACATTTCTTCGCGGTCTGACCACTGCCTGCCCCGCACCGCAACGGGCTCCATACCGGTTGCGTGCCGTGCAGCATTGATCGGGTAGACACCCATATCATAGAGTGCACCACCGCCCAGCTCCGGACGCCGCCGCCAGTTATCAGGATCAGAAAAGCTCCCCCGAAAGCCCGCTCCTGAGGCAACTCCTGTTACTGCACCATAGGTCTCTTCTTTACCAAAGCGAATGATCTCCTGCGTATTGGGCTCATGAAGCATCCTCAGGCCGATAGTAAGCTGGACGTTATTTCTCTCAGTCGCATCGATTATTGCCTGACACTCTTCAACATCCATCGCCATCGGCTTTTCACACCAAACGTGTTTGCCTGCTTCTGCCCCGATGATGGAGTGCTCGGCATGGAGACCGGGTGGAGTCACCACGTAGATAATGTCGATTTCATCATTATTGGCCACCTCATGCATATTTTCATAGTTGTAAACATTCCGATCAGAAATGCCATACTTCTCCTGCCATTCGGGAATTTTTGACGGGGTTCCGGTCACAATCCCCTTTAACTCACAATGCTCCGTTTTTTCAAGACCCGGCCCAAGTCTACCTCTGCTGTACCCTCCAAGTCCAACCAGTGCCACTCCCAGTTTATCTTTCCGCTTCGGGATCAGTATGTTTGGAAAACCAATGGCAGAAAGTGCCGCAACGGAGCCGGCCTGTTGAAGAAATCGTTTTCGTGTGATCTTATTCGACATTGCCTGAGGATTGGGTTGAAGATTGATCAATCTATATTCAACTTCAGAATACAAATTATATGGTGACTTTTAAACGGCAACCCTTGCTATGCCGTTCTTTTGGCCATTTAATCTGATAGATGAATCAGCTTAGATCTCCCGTTATAAACTGATATCGAACCTAATTTAAACTACCATGCCTGTTGCAATCACCCGTCCAATCAGTCCAAAACTTGCCGAGTGTGAATTAACGTATCTTGACCGTAAACCGATCGAGATCCATCTGGCAAAAGAACAGCACCGTGTCTATGAAAATGCCCTTGAGAAGATGGGGTACACGATCAGACTGCTCCCAAAGAAACCCGATCTGCCCGATGGTGTATTTGTAGAGGACACAGCCGTTGTATTTCCTGAACGGGCAATCATTACCCGGCCCGGTGCAGAATCAAGACGACCGGAAACTGAATCGATGGCAAAGGTTCTGCAGGATTACCGGGATCTGAGTTTTATTAAAGCTCCTGCCACTCTTGATGGCGGAGATGTTTTTGTATTGGGGAAGCATATTTTCATCGGGCTCTCTAAACGCTCTAATGGTGAAGCTGTTCGTCAGGTGGATGAGATCATGCGTCCGCTTGGGTATCGGGTTTCGGGAATTCCGGTGCGTCACTGTCTCCACCTCAAAACCGCCGTTGCCAGGATTGAAGATGATCTCATGCTTATCAATCCCAAATGGCTATCACCTGCTCATTTCCCAGGCATTCATTGCGAACCGGTTCACCCCGATGAACCGTATGGCACCAATGTGATGAGGCGCGACAAATTTGCCCTCACAACCACAGCCTTTCCATACACTGCAGAGTGGCTCGCCAGGCGCGGTTATGATCTGATTGTGATTGATCAATCTGAACTCGCCAAAGCAGAGGCCGGTCTCACATGCAGCAGCGTGATTGTGGAAGATAATCAGATCTGAACCACTCGATTATCGGTTTCAGGATCTAATTGCCCGCCATCGTGAAACGTTCAACCGGTCATTTTCTTTATGATACTGCAGCTTGTATGAAAAAGCGCTTACAAACAACCTTCGAACAAGAATTTACTTGCAGTTACCGAGTAAAATCACGATCTGAAAGTATAATGTTAAAGAACATCAATTAACCTACCACCCAAACCTGACAGACCCATGGAAAAATTCATCTTAGCGCTGGATCAGGGAACCACCAGCTCCCGCGCGATGCTTTTCGACAAAAATGGATCCATAAAATCAATTGCCCAGAAGGAGTTTCGGCAGATCTATCCCAAACCAGGCTGGGTGGAACACGATGCACAGGAGATCTGGTCGTCTCAAGCGGGTGTAGCTGCAGAAGCCGTTGCGTCGGCAGGAATCAATGGTAAGGCAATTGCAGGAATCGGAATTACCAATCAGCGAGAGACTACGGTAGTATGGGATCGGGAGAGTGGAAAACCTGTCTATAACGCGATTGTTTGGCAGGATCGCCGGACATCCGACTACTGTGATGAATTGAAAGAAGCCGGCCATGCCGATATGATTCAGGATAAAACAGGTCTGGTTCTGGACGCCTACTTCTCCGGCACCAAGGTGAAATGGATTCTTGATAATGTAGAGGGCGTTCGCGAAAGGGCTGAAAAGGGTGAACTCGCATTCGGTACAATCGACTCCTGGCTGATCTGGAATTTTACCCAGGGCGACATTCATGTAACCGATGTTACCAACGCTTCACGAACCCTGCTTTTCAACATCAACACGATGGATTGGGATGATGAGATTCTTAAACTTTTCAACATTCCGAAAAGCTTGCTGCCTGAGGTAAAACAGTCGAGCGAAGTATATGGAAAAACGAAGACCACCCTTTTTGCCAGCAAGATTCCAATCGCTGGAATTGCCGGAGATCAGCAGGCTGCACTTTTCGGTCAGATGTGTACCGAGAAAGGGATGGTGAAAAATACATACGGCACCGGTTGCTTCATGCTGATGAACATTGGGGACAAACCGATCAAGTCTGAAAATAACCTGCTCACTACCGTTGCCTGGAAAGTAAATGGAAAGACAACCTATGCACTGGAAGGGTCCGTCTTCATTGCGGGCGCAGTGGTACAGTGGCTGCGGGATGAGATGAGTATCATCCAGGAAGCAAAGGATATCGAATACTTCGCCAACAAGGTCGAGGATTCAGATGGCGTCTATCTGGTTCCCGCTTTTGCGGGCCTGGGAGCACCACACTGGAACCAGCATGCACGCGGTACGCTTGTCGGTATCACCCGCGGCACAAATCGCGCTCATCTGGCCAGAGCCGCTCAAGACTCCATCGCCTACCAGGTTAGCGATCTTCTCGAAGCTATGAACGCCGATTCAGGTATCGAAATCAAGGAGCTTAGAGTAGACGGAGGTGCCACTGTGAACAATACACTGATGCAGTTCCAGAGTGATCTCCTTCAGGTTCCTGCCATTCGCCCTGAAATCACGGAAACAACGGCGCTTGGAGCCGCCTACCTGGCAGGTCTCGCAACCGGTTTCTGGAAGGATATTGAGGAGATCCGAAAGCAGTGGAAGGTTGACAAAAAGTTTGAACCCGAAATGGATCGCAGCAAAGTGGATGAACTGGTTAAAGGGTGGAGACGCGCCGTGAAGGCAGCCATCACCTGGGCTGACGACAGATAGCAAAAGATCTGTTTCCATTAAAGCCCGCCCCGAATGCTACGGCGGGCTTTCCGTTTAAATATCGTTCCAAATCAAATCTGATCGCCACTGTATGAAATCACTGCCTCTGTTTGCGCTGATTCTCCTACTCTTTGTTGCCTGCAGCGAAGAGCAGCCATTTCATCTCGTCATCGAAAACGTGAATATCCTTGACGTTGAGTCGGGTGACATTCTGGAAAACCGCTATCTCTATATCAGAGATGGAGTCATTTCAGAAATTACAGAGACTCCCTCTGATGTGGAGTCTGCTGAAACCATTGATGGATCGGGGCGGTGGTTAATTCCCGGTCTATGGGATATGCATGTCCACTTCAGAGGTGGCGAAGAGCTGATTGAGGAAAATGCCAACCTCCTCCCTCTCTATATCGCCCACGGCGTTACTTCTGTGCGTGATGCCGGCGGGGATGTCACCCCCTCAATCATGGAGTGGAGGAGTGAGATCCAAAACGGAGAGCGGTCCGGCCCCTACATATATACCTCCGGGCCAAAAATTGATGGGCCCGGTTACCGCTGGCCCGGATCGATTGCCGTCGAAAATCTTGACGATATTCACGCTGCGATGGATTCGCTGGAATCTATCGGGGTCGATTTTGTAAAGGTAAACGACAGCGCCCTCAACCCTGAGCTATTCCTCCCGGCCATTCAGGCTGCCAGAGAACGGAATCTACCCGTAACCGGCCACATGCCGTTTGAGGTGATCTTCTCCGAATCGGTAGAAGCAGGCCTCACCGCCACCGAACACATCTTTTACGCATACAAAGGTGCCTCTTCCGATGAACAGGCAATTACGCGAGAACTTGTTGAGAGCCGCGGGACAGACAATCCACTTGGTTTTCTTGGAGCTTTGATGCGGGTCTCAGAAACTCAAAATGAGAGCACACTTCTGGAGCTGTCTGAGTTGATGATTGAAGAGGGAACCGGGATTATTCCCACACTCTACATTATGGATGTACTAGCCAACCTGAGGCATATCGATCATACCGAAGATGAATTTCTGAATTATATTGGCCCCGGAATTCAGGAGACCTATCGTGGTCGGCTGGAGCTTGCCCTACAGGCATCGGACGATCAACCCAATATCTATGACCTTCCCGGCTACAGCGAGTTGGTTCGCCAGCTTGATGAGAATGGAGTCACAATCTATGCAGGTTCTGATGCAGGCCCATACAATAGTTTTGTCTATCCGGGAATATCTCTGCACAAAGAACTGCAGTTACTTACTGATAGCGGACTCTCACCTGCCGCAGCCCTTCGCGCTGCCACCGTTAATGCGGCCTCATTTTTTGATAAAGATAATCAGTATGGATTGATCAGAGAGGGGTTTAAGGCCGATCTGGTATTACTCAACTCCAATCCACTCCAGAATATTCAATATACAACAGACATCCGTTATGTAATTCAAAACGGCAACCGCATCTATGGAGAAGGTGAGATTGATGAAATTTTCAATACCGCTGAAAGCCACGCAAATCAATAATTATCGATTTTCAGTAAGCTAATGCCTCTTATTCTATTCGTAACTAATCGATTCTTATTTGTCAAAAAACCTGCAATCAATAAACCCGACAGACTATGAGCAGCCTTAAAGGCAACTCCATCATTGAGATCATTCGCCGGGAAGATGATAACCGAGGTGATTCACCACTCTATTTAACACGGATCATCTCTACCGCCATGCGAAAAGGGCATCGCCATGAAGATGTCTGGAGTGCTCTTTGCGACTATTTCAGCCTGCCGGAGAACCATCGGCCGTGGTCTGACTGGACCTCCGTAGACAGTCGTGAGGAGATCAGGCTGCGCCTTCGGGTTCTGCTGCACACCACAGAGCTCGACCCATCCCTGAATGGTTTCATCCGTTTTTTCTTCCGGGCATCCGATCCCGTTCTCTATCAGCTCTCAGCACAGATTTTGGGACGTGAACTGTCGGTAAACGGGGAGCTTCGCGACTATTTTGAATCCTACTGCAAAAAAAGAAGCGTCGACGCCGTCGGGTCCATTCCGTTAAAAAACCTTCGGGCGCGCCGCAGAATTTTACTGGTCATTGTATCCGCTACTTCAGCCGGCAACTATAAACATCCTGTTTTGCCTGTCGCGGAAGAATCTTATGAAGATCTGATCGACTCCGATATCAGTATTCTCTTCTCTGCCGCTTCAATTCTGATTGAGTCTGGCGATGATCGAGTCAGAGAGTACATCACATCACTGCTTAAAAAGCGGTTTGATGATGAGCGCCCGATTCGCGACCGAAACCTGGTCAGAAACGCCGGTATTCTGCTTCACAAACTTTCAGGAACCGGAAATCAGCAGAGCGGCATCTATTTGCGCTGCCTGAAAGGGGTGATGGATCAATACCAAACTTCAAACGCTATGGCTTCGAAACTCCAGAGCCTGCTTCTTTTTGATGAGCTGATGGAGAGCTCCTTATATCTTGGTAATACAGCTGACCAAGCAGCATCTATAGCGGCCGGTGATCCGTTACTCGACACCTTTCTAAAATCCAGGTTTGGTTACTGGGCCGACCGCAGGGGTGTTTCTACGGGAAAGACCAGTGAGTCTTACATCGATTCAGCAAACTTCCATGAACGCCTCTTTCCATCTTTTCCCACTGAAATTGAGCAACGGTATCCGCTCTATGCTGAAGAGATCCGACGACTGGCAGATGAACCGCTTTGGAGAGTTGTAAACCCTGATGAAAGGGCATTCAGGGCGTTTTTTCTTATTGATACAACCATCCACTCCGAAGAGATGGATCCTCTTGAGCTGCGCAGGCTTTTTCGCAGCAATAAACTATCAGTCGAGAACACTGATCTGAGTCCCCTTGCGGCTATTCTGAAACGGCTTCTGATGCTGGAGCCCTCCCTCTCGGAGGAGCTAATCGACCCTCAGCTGATTCACCGACTCGACAGCCCGGGACTCCTTCCCGCATTTCTTCCAACCGGACGGCAGTCTGAGCTTCACCCTGTACTGGCCGATGCCTTTGAACATCAGGTTCGCTTTCAACTTGCCTCCGATCCGGAATTTGATCCGGATATCTACCTCTACCTAACCACGATTCGCAATCCACACTCCCGTTTCTATCGGTTGCTTGCCGAATTGACACGAGATCGCGAATATCCGATGCAGAATGGAGAGCTCTACCCTTTCTACAGAGTCTGCACACAGCTTGCCAATGAACAGGAAGGTCTGCAGACAGAGCCTGCCAATCCTTTTTGGCGTGCACTATCCGGTTTAAGAAATGATCTGTTGGAGGCTGCAGCAAACGACGACCCATTTGAACAGCTTCAATTTCTAATTCATCAACTTAGGGGCACCGGTGCAGAGCAGGTGCGGGACTCTCTAACCATTCAAGACCTCAAAGAGATAATCCACCCCTCCGAGACGCCATCTATGCAGATTGGGCACCCCCCATTCTCTGATTATTCAGGAGAGCAGATTTCTGATTTACTGAGACGCTCGACCCAGATGTTGGAAGAGAGAGTCAAAGCTTCCATACCAATAACATTTGGTCACTCATTTCAGCTTTCAGAAACAACGCAAAGCATTCACAGGCAGCTTCGAAGAGTTGAATTGCTCATTGAGCCTGTGCTCGGAGGCTCTGAATCTGCCGCCTTTCGCACTCTTACAAAGGAGATACTCAGCAACCAGGAAAGCTGGAATAATGCATATACAAACATTGATAAAACGTTTGATGGCTCTGCAGCGCTATTGGACAGCTTAAAGGGGCAGCCATTTTCATCACTCAAAGAATCAAGCAAAAAAAAGCTTTATCAGATAGCTGTTCATACACTTTTCAGGGAGGACGAAAAGACCCGGCGTATCACTCTCCTAAAGAATGCCGCTTCAATTTCTCAGGATCTGTCATCAAATTCCGCTGCCTCGTCGATTTGGAAACATGAACTCACAAATATCTGGATCCAATACGCAGATAGCGCAATGGAGGAAAATGCAGAAAGTGATGTAGTAACTCTGATCAGGGCTCCGGAGTTTAAATCGATCAGGCAGAATGGAGATGAACACGTAATTCAGAAACTGAATGAGATCAAGAAGTGGTGTCTTGGCCGCTACGATTTCAGTCACGCCTATATCTGTAATCGTGAAACGTCCAAAAGATCCCCCCTGAAAACTGCCAGTGACTATATGGGCAACTTTGCCGGAGTTTGGGTGGCCATTCTTTTGGGTGTTATTTTCATGTTTGATTTTGGAGATGCCTGGACCGACCTGGCTGAAATGGGAGATGTCGGTGGTGTTTTTCTGCTTTTTGGAATAGGAGTAGCTGCGACATTTCTTTATGTGTGGAGCGACCTCAAAAAGAAGATCAAGCGAATTGGTACAAGTCTATACCGCGGGGCCTCTATTCTCGGGAGGGTTCTCGCCTTTTTGGCTATCACGTTGCTCTATACCTTCATTGTAGTGGTTCTATTCTGGTACCTCTTTTCAGAGACCGATCAGGTTGTTCAGGGTGAATATGCCATTTTGCACATCATTTCTTGGACAGGGTTTGCACTCTTTATTGGGGTTTTCCTAGGCTTGATCGGAAAGGATGGATAATAAAAAACATGCAGAAGAGTCACCTTCTGCATGCTTTAGCAAATGCTCAATTTGCTGCTTATTGCTCGTGTTCTCAAGTCAAAAAAACAATTCAGAACTTTGTATATGCGGATATTCTATGCCATTTCAATCCGCATTAAATGTAGCCAATTGCACCTTTACAACAGTTATCAGATAGTTTACAGATAGGAGTCAAATAGACTTCAAGTGCTCCTGAGAAGGGCTAATCTTCCAGCAGTACACGATAGAGATCTACAGTAAGAACTTTGTAGCGTTTATCAACTTTAGAACGCTCTTCTTTGATGAAATCAAAGCCGCATGTATCGTTTATCAATCCGAAAAGTTTCTTTCTGCGGCGAGAGTTGTTTGATTGCTGGGTTTGGTTTGGAAAGATTTTTTGGTCCAGGTCTGAGATAAGAATCGATTCGGTATTGCTCTTAACCATCTCGGCAATTACCAACCACAGTTTTTCCATGGAAGCGTCTCTGGATGTGGGAATCCGTCCGCCATTAATCGTTACAGTCAGCTCCTCTTCGTTATCCTGAATTACTATCGGCTTTGAAGCAGATCCTGATCCCGGTTCATCTTCTGCCACCTCACTCTCTTGATTTCTGAACAACATGACCAATATTAAGCCACCGGTAATAATGATTATAAAGCCAATGGCAATTACCGAAGCCGGCAGGTATCTACCCGCCACCGTAACTTCAACAAAATATGCCTCCGGATCGTGTTCATAGATGTAGACTCTCAGTGAACTCCGAGGTTGAGGAGCCTGAGAATGCCCCAATATCAGCCATCGATTCAGTTTTTCCGAAAAAAAGACCGCTCGCGCATCATAGATATTGAGAGAAGAGAGATCAACCCTGTAGTGACTATTTTCAGCCAGGTTCAGCAGGTTCAAGTAGGAAGTTCCTGTATCTCTGCTCAGGTATCCCAGCTTTTTTGCCTCCCTGTCCACACGGTTAGTCACTTCATGTCGAAACTGGTAATTCCCTGATGTAGAAGCGCTAATTGTGAACCCTGCAAGCAGTCTCTCTGTATCGTATACTCTGTTCCATACCGATAGTTCTGAATCGAGTTTGTAGACATACGGGGAGTGCCTTGAAGTTCCACCATACTCTTCAACAAGATAGTAGAACGTATTTCCGATTTGGAAGAGCAATCCGTCCCTGCTTCTTATAATCTGATCGGTATTACCGGCCTCCACGCGCTCCCACTGACCCGATTCAGGCTCAAAACGGATCAGAAAATTTCGAAGTTCCCAATATCCATACCCACCAATGGCATAGATATATTCGCCATCGGTTACCGTTGCGGCATGGCCAAACATTGTTCTATGATCTCTGGAGGTGTCAATCCGGCTCAGTTCGCCGGACTCGATATCATATCGAAATACCCTGCCAACACCAATATCCCAGAACAGAAGTGCATCACCGGATGTAGTAATCTCCATTCGTCGCCGATTACTGAGCTCTTCTTCGAGTGCATCCAGTATCTCAACAGACCCGTCCATACCAATTTTATAAAGCTCATGCGTGGAACGGTCGAGCAAAAAAATATCACCGGTTGATTGACTGTAGGCTGCTGAATGGTTTGACCCCCTGGTGTTGAGATCCAGTTCTGCTCCCTCATAAGGCTCTTCTCCTTGAGGGTACACAGAAAGCAACCCAAGGATCACACCCATAATAAATGTCTTGATCATGCTTTACGCCAATCCGTTACCCCATTATTACCCGCAAATAGGTCCAGCAAAATCTATCGAATTTTTACACAAGAATCTCAATGTTCTTATCCCTTAAAAAGAGAATCTTTTCTGCTCTCCAGATAGTAAAACTTCCACCATCGGAACGCCCATCGATCTCCATTCTGTAGGTGAAATTCATGTTCCCCAAGCAGATCACTCATCTCTTCTAATGAGCGCGTGTTAATATTCTCCGGAGATAACCAACTGATGAGTCTGTTTGCCAGCCTGAACGAACCGGTTCGGTCCCAATCTAAAATATAGAGTCTGCCACCCGGTTTCAGAGTGCGGTGGAGGTGTTCCAAAACCGCCCGCTGATTTACGTAGTAGTGAAATGAGTTGAGGCAGAGAATCACAGAAAATCGATCCTCAACAAATGGAAGCTCTTCAGCAAAATAATTTCTGAACTCCACCCTACCTTGGTCACCAAGTTTCTCCCTCGCTTTGCCTATCATCTTTTTGGAAGGGTCGTTCAGAACCAGTTCAGCGGGGCTGCCGAAGCGGTCTATGATTTCAGAAGCCAATATTCCCGTGCCGGCACTGATATCCAAAACATGGTCTTCAGTAGAAATCTCAATTTCCGCCAGAAACTTTTGATGGGTATGCTTCAGATAGGAGCTGTAGACCCGGTCGTATCGCGGTGACAGCTTGTTGTAATAATCAGCCGTTTTCCTGGCTTTCGTGTTGCTCAAAGGAGATCTATATTTAGTTCCTGATCGGAACTTCAATCGTCTGCTCACCGCTATTTTCAAACTCCAGCGTGAGCTCAAAGGTGTCGCCTTCCGCCAGTTGGCGGGTTGCCTGAATGAGCATAATGTGGAGTCCACCCTGCTCAAAACGAACGGTCTCATTTGCCGGAAGTTCGATCTCAGGTACCTCTCTCATTCCCATCATATCATTCTCTCCTTCATACGACTCATGGATCTCCACCATACGCGCCACATCCGATCGCACGCCAATCAGTCGGTCATCCTCATCCTCAAAGTTGGTAATCAGAAAGTAGGCTGCACTCATCCGTCCTTCGCTTGCCGGACGTGCCCACGCTCCCTCAATTGAAATTCCCTCACCACTTACTGACCATTCCTGTTGCTGTTCATCCGCTTCACCACAGGAGTTTAGCGTTATCAAAAAACTGGGTAGGGTAATGAGTAGTGTGATTAATTTTTTCATGGTCCCAGTTTCTCCAGATCTTCAATAATTATGTTTACGGGTGTCATGCTGCCGCCATAATCGAAGATCAGACGGGAATTTTGGTCGATCAGTAAAATCTTATCGGAGTGGCTCAGAAAGTAGAGGCGCTCTCCATCGTCCATATCCCTGGTGTAGGACTCCTGAGTACGAACGCTCACTCTTCTCATAAAATCGTCGATGGTGTCGGGATCACCGGTCAGAAACCGAAATGGCTCACGGTCCATCTCAAAAGCGGCCGCGTAGGATTTCAGTACTTCCGGGGTGTCACGGTCCGGGTCGAATGTAACCAACAGAAACTTCGTGTCGCCGGGATTATCCATCTCATTATATACTTTGCCAACATTGGCTGTGATGAAAGAGCAGATATCGGGACAGTGCGTGTAGATAAAGCCAACCACAAGCGGAGAACCCTCAAAATCGTCGGGGAAGGTGACGGTCTCTCCATTCTGGTCGATCAGCTCGTAACTTACGTCGCTGTAGTCATCGAGTGCCGGCTCGCTGCAGGCACTCAGCAGAATAGCTGCTAAAATAATAAGGGATGTAATAATCGTAAATCTCATAGTTAACCAAACTGTGTTACAAAATACCTATACCGGCACTAAAATTAGCGCCGGTTTATGAACGGGTGGTGAAGCATTTTGCGTATGTGAATCAACTCTTCATTACTGCTTCGATCTCCTTTATCTCTTTCGGGACCTCGGTCAGATTTTCGTTTCCATCATCGGTGACGATCAGGTTGTCTTCAATCCGAACGCCACCAAAATCGTAGAGGGTTTCGATCTTCTCCCGGTTCAGGAACGGAGCCTGCTCTTCATTCTCAAGTGCGGGTTTTAGAAGTGCAGGTATGAAGTAGACTCCGGGCTCTATGGTAACCACCATGCCCGGCATCAGTTCACGGCGAACTCTCAAAAATTGAATGCCGGGTCGGTCGATTCGCTCCACCCCTTTCGGATAGCCGCCCACGTCGTGTGTATCCAATCCCAGAAAGTGGCCCAAACCGTGCGGAAAGAAGAGCGCAAAGATATTCTTCTCCATCATCTCCTCAACATCCCCTTTTACGATACCGATCTCCTTCAGCCCGTGCAGAATAATCCGGCAGGCACCCAGGTGGAGCTCCTCCATTTTTACACCCGGCTTCGTATTTTCGATCGATTTGTTCAGCGCATTCAAAACCACCTGATAGATCGCCGCCTGATCTCCCGTAAAACGGCCATTGGCCGGATAGGTGCGGGTCACATCAGATGCGTACCCTTCGCACTCATAACCAGCATCGATCAGATAGAGGTCGCCATCGCCAATCAGATCACGGTTCTCCACATAGTGCAGAATGGCGCTGTTGGATCCCCCTGCGTGGATACCGTTGTAGGCGGGATGAAGAAGTCCATGCCGCTTCTGGTGATAGTCATAAATCGCCTTGGTTTCATATTCGTACATCCCCGGCTTCAGAGCCTTCATCACCTCCAGATGCGCCTTATTGTTCACGGACGCCGCCTTTCTCATCAGCTCCAGCTCCTCGTCTGTCTTAATACAGCGGCAGTAGGTGATCGCATCCTGAAGGGTATCGGCATCAACTTTAAACTCACGGTTCAGATCCTCTATAAACTCCGCCTGTTCATCATCAAGGCAGTAGACAACCGATGGCTTCAGTTTATTCAAAACCGTCAGTATCTCATTGTTGTAGTGCAGTGAGTCCGGACGATAATCCTCCTCAATCTCATCCTTACGCCGAACCTTTCCATGCCACACCGCAAATTTAGCGTCTCGCTTTGGGGCGAAGAGATGAAAATTGCCCGACCCGATATCGATTACAGCGTGATACTCCGGCTCGTTTACACCCGTGAGATACCAGAAGTTACTCTCCTGGCGGAATGGGAATTCAAAATCGGTGCCGTATCGATACATGGTTTCCGCCCCTTTCAAAAAGATGACCCCATCCTGATTCTCTTCAAAAAGTGACAACAGTTTTTCTCGGTGCAGATGCGTAGACATAGTTATTAACTTGTTTAATGTTCGTTCTTTTATTTTGCTTCAATTTAGCAGAAGCGTTCTTTAATCAAAAAAGGGGATCAGAATATCGAAATAACTCGATTCATCCAATCCATCATCACCCTCAAACAGCTTTCCCAACTCCCCCGGGCCTGCTGGCTGATCACCTCGTTTGCTGATTATGCGAACGGGTGATTCCTTCTCGTCCAGAATTCCCTTCAGGTTTGCCGACATAAGGCCAACATTGCGGCCGTTTCGGTTCAGAACCGCAATCAAACTGGTTTCGTGCGAGCGGCCACCGGTAAATGTGACGGCCATTTTCAGATCATCCCTTACCAGCATTCGGTAGTAGTGGTTCATCGGTATGTTGAGCGGATTTTGATCAAACCCGAGGTATCGGATATTTGAATCGCCGCTTTCATACCAAAACCGAATCAGTAAGTTTGTCAACTTCTCGCTCAGCTTACTCTTCATCTCTGGGCTGCAAAAACCACGTTCTGCCCACCAAGAAGGGGTCTCGGCAACATCTCTGATTGAGGATGTCTCAGTTAGCGGTGATTCGATCTCATGAGATGACCTGCTGTCAGCTTCGAACCAAAAATCACTCACGCCGTTCGTCAGGCAGATATATTTCGCATCCAGTTTGCTATTGTATCGGGCTGCCTGCTCTGCGGTGGCTTCCGTAAGTGGAATGGTCTCCGCCTTGCACTCGATCAGAATTTCCGGCGTCAGATTATCTGAGTAGAGAACCAGATCTGCCCGCACACTGTTTGGGTCCTGCCTCAGCTTCACCGGCGCTTCAAATCCAATGCGTGATTTTCTTTGATCTGTCTGATGAAGCAAATACTCCACCCAGCGGAGCCTTACGCGCTCTTCAGGCCGATTCTTAGCTCTTTTTTTCTGAACCGGATTGAAGAGCAAACGTTCACCGCCCTCTTCAATCAGACGTGGAAAGTGTTGAAATGCAATACTTTTCATAGACTGAAAATAGGGAAAAGCGATATGCCGATCACCATTCAAAAAAAGATTTGGATCTTTCTGCTCAAGGCCCGAGATTACAAGTCATGAAATTAATCACACACACAACAACTCTTTCCCTTCGTCGCCGTCGCCGCCCTTCGGGCGTGTGATAGCAGTGTGTGTAGTGTAAACTACCAGGATTTATCACAAGCCCGCTCAACAAACCTTGAGCGGGCTTTTTTTATACACTCAGATCTCTGAGCTGTATTCCAGTCCTGCCGACCCCTCCCTCCGATTTCAACTATAGACTCCCTTTTAAAACCAACTCTGCGATTATTATGAATCATCTGTTAACCATCGGCTCACTTGAGCCTGAAACCATCCAGTCCATTTTCGACCTGAGCGAGCAGCTGAACAGTTCCCCGGAGCCGGTACTCAAAGGCAAGAATGTCGCTTTTGTCTTTGAAAAACCCTCTTTGAGAACAAAGGTAGGAACCGAAGTAGCCATCAACCACCTCGGCGGTGATGTGATCGAGATCAGTCCCGACCTCATCTTTTCAAGCAGCAAGGCCGTTCCCTTCACCAGCCGGGAGTCCCTCAAAGACGCGATGATGAATGTCTCACAATGGTGCGATGCCGTCTTTGCCCGGGTCTATTCGCACGGCACGCTAAAAAAACTGGCTGATTATGGCACCATCCCGATTGTGAATGCACTCTGCAACCAGCACCACCCAATGCAGGCGCTCGCCGATCTCTATACCATTCAACAGAAGTTCGGCAAGGATGAAAAAGTGACTATCACCTATGTGGGCGACGCCAACAATGTCGCTTTCTCGCTCACTGAAATAGGATTGAAGTTTGGCCATACCGTTAAGTTTGCCGGACCCTCAACCTACTCCTTCAACAGCGAGCAGCTCGGTTACTTCTCCCTTTTAGCTATTGAGCATGGCGGTGAGTTCATTCAGACCGAGGATGCTCATAAGGCCACTTACGATGCCGATGTGATCTACACCGACACCTTTATCTCCATGGGTGAAGAGCACCTCTACGATGAGAAGATGAAGCACTTTAAGCCCTATCAGGTGAACGAGAAGCTCTTTTCACAGGCAAAATCTGAGGCGGGTTTTATGCACTGCCTGCCCGCCCACCGCGGTGTTGAGGTTACTGATGAGGTGATTGATCACCAGAACTCATGGGTCTATGAGCAGGCCAAGAACAGAATGATTGTATCGAAGGGTGTTTTTGCCACGATACTTGCAGATGAACATATACCGGAAAGTAAATCAATGAATGGTGCCCATAAAATCCCCTCTTGAAAGTGGATTTATTCAACAACCAAATTTCAAAAAATCACAAACCTAAAATAAGCCTCTGACTTCTATTCGAAGTTCCCCCTCTTTGCGATACGCCGGTAGGCGTTAGCAGAGAGGGGGACAGGGGGTGAGTCCAATTATGAAAAACGAAACCACCTATAAAAAAGTCGCGTCACACGAAGCTGAAAAAGGAACCTTTGATACCTGTCTGCTCCTCTATTCGGGCGGTCTGGATACCAGCATCATGCTTAAATGGATTCAGGAAGAGTACGATTGTGAAGTGATCGCCCTCACCGTCAACATTGGGCAGACCGCCGATGACCTGGATGCCATCAAGCAGAAAGCACTCAAGCTTGGCGCCAAGGAAGCGATCGTCTATGATGCCAAGGATGAATTCGCTGAACTCTGCAGTGAAGCGGTTAAAGCAAATGCCGATTATCAGGGCGGTTACGCGCTGGGATGTCCGCTGGGCAGGGTGATGATCTCACAGCTCGCCGTTCAGTTTGCGGCTGAATTTGGCTGCCAGGTGATCGCCCACGGCTGTACCGGGAAAGGAAACGATCAGGTTCGGTTTGAGAGCTATATCACCACACTCAATCCGGAGCTTAAGATAATTGCACCGGTTCGGGAGTGGAGCATGGGACGGGATGAACAGATCAGCTATGCCATTAAAAACGGCATCCCGGTTGAGCAGACACAGAAGAGCCCCTACTCCTACGACGAGAACATGTGGGCCAACACCGGTGAAGGCGGGGAGATTGAGAACCCTGAACTGATTCCGCCGCTTGAAAACATTCTGAAGTGGGCCAACACACCACAGCAGGCCCCCGATGAGCCTGAATTGGTGAAAATCGGTTTTGAAAAGGGTGAGCCTGTTAGCCTGAATGGCGCTCCATACGACAAAAAGGATATCATTCTGCTCCTGAATGAGATTGGGGGGAAACACGCCGTTGGGGTGTTTCATCTGATTGAAGACCGGGTTGTGGGACTCAAGGTTCGGGGCGTCTATGAAAATCCGGCTGCGCATATTCTGATTCAGTCTCACAAAAATCTGGAGCAGCTTGTTTCCACCAGGGAAGAGAACGAACTGAAAGGGATGATGGATCAGAAATGGGCCTACCTCATCTATGGTGCGAAGTACTATGAGCCGGTGATGGATAATATCCGGGCCTACATCAATGAGCAGAACAAAAAAGTGACCGGCGAAGTCACGGTCAAACTCTACAAGGGGAACTGCGATGTGGTTTCACTCTCGTCTCCTTATTCACTCTTTGATGAAAATCTGGCTACCTTTAACAAGTCGGCCTCATTCAATCAGAATGCATCAGCAGGTTTTATTGAACTCTGGAATCTCCCGCAGAAGACCGCCTACCAGCTAAAGAAAGCAGCCGGCAAGGCAGCCCTCTCGGGGTCAACGCAGATATAAATGCTAAATGGGGACGGATCGTCCATAAGTGAAAAGGCAGAACGCAAAAGTGAAAAGGATTTGCCAAAAAATAAGTTGAAGCTTCCAATGAGTAATATCTCTATAGGTTTCAGATCTCGTGGCTATATTTATTCAACTTTTTCCGACGGATTGGGACTGCGCCTAAGGCGCAGCACTTATCCTGCGTTTGCAGCCCCGAATCGTCTGGGACTTTTCGCTTCGCTCCGAATCACTTTTCACTTTTCACTTTTCACTTAAAAAATGTCCAAACTCTGGCAAAAGTCCTCCACAGACACCGCATCCGAAACCGCAAAGAAGGTGGAGGCTTTTACGGTTGGTGATGATTACAGGCTCGATCAGGCTCTTGTCCCTTACGACATCCGTGCATCAAAGGTTCACGCGAGGGCGATTCAGCGCGCCGGTATTCTGAGTGAAGAGGAGATGGACCGGCTTCATTCGGCCCTCGACGAGATTCTCGAAACCTGGAAAGCGGGTGAGTTTGAGATCACTGTGAGTGATGAGGATATGCATACCGCCATCGAGAATGCGCTGATCCAGAAAGTGGGTGATCTGGGCAAAAAGATTCACACCGGCCGATCAAGGAACGATCAGGTGCTTACCGCAATGAGGCTCTATGAAAAGGAGCAGCTCGGAAACATCCTTCAGCAAACCCGGCAGTGCGCAAAGCTGCTGATCGACCTTGCGGAAGAGTACGAGCAGACGCCCATGCCCGGCTATACCCATACGCGAAAAGCGATGCTGAGCAGCGTGGGGCTCTGGGCGGGTGGGTATGCTGAAATGCTGCTCATCCAGGCTGAAGCTGCCTCCGGTGTAACGTCTCTCATCAACCGTTCTCCACTTGGTTCAGCGGCAGGTTTTGGGTCCACGATTGATATCGATCGGGAGAAAGAGGCTCAAGAGCAGGGTTTTGACAAACCCCTGGTCTGCTCAACCACCTCTCAACTCTCGCGGGGTTGGATTGAACTGCAGCTGGTGCAGTATTTGGGTGGAGTCACTGCGGTTCTGAACCGGTTTGCCTCCGATGTGATCCGATATAGCGGAGAACCCGAACACTTTTTTGCCCTGGATGATGTGGTCTGCACGGGGTCATCCATTATGCCGCAGAAGAAGAATCCCGATGTGGCGGAACTGATCAGGGGTGGGCAGATGGAAATGGCCGGATATGCCGCCACGCTTCAGTCGGCTACAGTCAACCTCGGAAGTGGCTACCACAGAGACCTTCAGCTAACAAAAGAGCCGGTTCTGAAAGCGTTTGAAAAGACCTCCCGTCTTCTTGAAGCTTCCGCTATCCTGATTCAAAACATGGAACCCATTCCCGAGAACCTGAAAAAAGCGTGCAGCTCCGATCTTTTTGCCGCCGAAGCCGCCTATGAAATGGTAAAGGATCAAAACATCCCGTTCCGCGAAGCCTACCGAAAGATTGCTGAAAATCCCGAACTCGCTTCTCATATTCGCCCCGAAAGCGTGATGAAAAAGTACACCCATCTTGGCTCGCCCGGCAACCCCGGGCTGACACATTTGCGTAAGCTCTGCTCATCCGATTCATGATCTCCTAGGCAGGATGTAAAAAATGTAAAGCTAAACATCTTTCCATTTGTAAAATAATTGCATTGAAAGCGCTTTTTCTGCATAAACATTACGTTCACTCACGATTTGTTGCTTTTCTTAGTGAATTCCCATTCATTCAAGTGTGCTCTGTTTGCTAAATTTTACACATCTGCAGCAGACACAAGCGGATCTGCCGGATCCGCAACACAATTTGCAGTATCACATAACCAAAACAGATTAAACATATGGCAACAACTATACGACGAATGCTTCAGGTCTGTGCCCTGATCGTTCTGGCAATTCCTCTGCTTGCTGCAGACGGAATCGCACAGGATCGTGAACGAACAGGTACAGTTGTCGACAGTAATGGAGAAGTTCTGCCGGGTGCCACGGTTCGCATCGCGGAAGATACAGAAAGAGGAACCGTAACAGACATTGACGGCCGCTTCAGAATTATGGCCGCAGATGATGATATACTGATAGTCTCCTTTGTGGGGTACTCTACCGTTGAAGAACTGGTAGGTGACCGGGACGACATTACCATCGTGCTACAGCTCGACCAGCAGATGCTTCGAGAGGTTGTGGTAGTTGGATATGGCGTTCAGACACGAAGCGACCTCACCGGGTCGATTGCAAGTGTCTCTGCCGATGAGATTGCCAATCAGCCGGTTGCCAGTCTCGATGCCGCCCTTCAGGGACGTGCTTCCGGGGTCTTTGTCAGCTCCCCATCCGGAACACCGGGCGCCGGAATCACCATCAACATACGTGGTCAAACATCGCTCTCTGCGAGCAGTGAACCGCTTTACGTAATTGACGGCGTGCCGATTATCTCTGAGGATCTCTCCGGACTCTTTTCCGGCGGGCAGGCAACCAACTCCCTTGCCGATCTGAACCCCAATGACATTGAGTCGATCGAGATTCTGAAAGATGCTTCTGCAACGGCAATCTACGGTTCACGAGGAGCTAACGGTGTAGTAATGATCACCACCAAACGTGGGCAGTCCGGCCAGGCAAATATCGGGTTCAGCATGTATACCGGTTTCCAGAACATCACCAATAAGATTGACATGATGAACTCCAACGAGTTTCTGGACCTGATGAATGATGCGGCCCGGCAGGATAACCGTGATCTCGGTCGTAATTTCCCTGAAAACTACGTTTCGGATCAATGGGGTTTTGACCCGACTGATACCGACCTTCAGAATACACGCTGGTATGATGAAATTTTCCGAACATCGGCCGTATCCAACTATGAATTGACTGCATCGGGCGGAACCGACAACACCCGCTACTACACCTCATTCTCCTACTTCGATCAGGAGGGTGTGCAGCTGGGAACCGGATTCGAACGTGTTAGTGGCCGTGTAAATCTAGACGCTACAGTTACAGACTGGCTCGATTTTGGGACCAATATCACCGTTAACAGAACCGTGCAGGACCGTACGATCAATGACAACTCCCTCTACGGTGTTGTTATCAACTCTCTTGCAGGCGATCCGCTGATGCCGGTATTTGAGGATGACGGAACCTATGCCGATCCCTTTAACTACTTCGGATGGTGGATGCTCGACAACCCGGTTCTGATCGCCAATGAGTACTCACGCTTTACGCGCACCGTTCGCGGTATCGGTACTCTCTTTGGGGTTGCAAACTTTACCGATAATCTCTCGATGAGAACATCACTCTCCATCGACTACACCAGCCTGGATGATGAAGCCTATACACCGATCATCTCACGTGAGTCTCAGAACGCACAGGCCAATGGTTTCGGCACGTTTGGTTCAACCCAGGACTTCACCTGGATTATCGAGAACTATCTCTCATACGCCAACACATTTGGCGAGCGGCACAACCTTGATGGTGTATTGGGTACCTCATTTCAGGCTTCCAATCGTGACTTCTCGTCCATCAACGCACAGGGTTTCCCAAGTGATCAGTTCACCAAGCTCTCTGTGGCCGCACAGGTAACCTCTGCTTCCACCTCCGGAACAAGCTGGGGCCTCGCCTCCTACTTCTCCCGTGTAAACTACACGTTTGATGACCGCTATCTGCTTACGCTCACCGGTCGCCTTGACGGTTCATCCCGTTTTGGTGATAATTTCCGGTACGGATTTTTCCCAAGTGGTTCGGTTGCATGGAGAATGACCAATGAGAGCTTTATGCAAAATCAAGAGATCTTCTCTGAGCTGAAGCCACGTATCAGCTACGGTATCATTGGTAACCAGGAGGGTATCGGTAACTTTGCCTCAAGAGGTCTTTTTGGCGTCTCAGACTACAGAGCTACCCCTACCCTCGTTCCTACACAGCTAAGCAACGACAACCTCACCTGGGAGCGCACAAAGCAGCTCGATATTGGTGTAGACATCGGGCTTTTTGACGACAGGGTAAATATCAGCACAGACTACTTCGTAAAAACAACGGATGACCTTCTGCTGAACCGACTGGTTCCGGGAATCTCCGGTTTCTCAAGCGTTACCGACAACATCGGTAAGGTTGAGAACAGAGGGTTTGAGTTTGATATCCGCGGAGCCGTTCTTTCCGGACGCGATCTCACCTGGTCATCAAGCTTCAACATTTCGTTTATCCGCAACAAGGTACTCGAGCTTGAAGTAGACAACCAGATTTTGAATGATTCACACATTCTTTCAGTAGGGCAGCCAATCGGCACCTTCCACCTGATCGATTATGAAGGAATTGATCCTCAAACAGGAAACATCATCTGGATTGACGAAAACAATGACGGCGTTATCGATTCAGGTGACCGCCGAACTGTTGGGAATGCACAACCGGATTTCTATGGCGGCTTCAACAACTCCTTTACCTACAGAGGGTTTGACCTGAGCTTCCTTTTCCAGTTCACCTACGGAAACCAGATCTTCAACCACAGCCGTGCATCTTATGAGAACCTCGGGTTTAACCGCCTGAGTCCATCCGATGGGCTTGGGTTTGTTCTACCTGATGGAAACAATCACCGTTTGGCAAACGATCGCTGGATGGAGCCCGGAGATAATGCTTCGATTCCGAGAGCCTCTCTTACCAACAGAAACTGGAGAGAGTACTCCTCACGCTGGCTTGAAGATGGATCCTATCTCCGTCTGAAAAACCTGACCCTGGGCTACAACTTCTCACCAGACATTACACAACGTCTGGGCATGAGAAACCTGCGTGTCTATGCGAGAGGCCAGAACCTTCTCACGTTCACCAGCTATACCGGTCTCGATCCGGAGGTGAACCAGAACGCGAGAAACCCGCTGGTTGCAGGCTCCGATTTCGGAACCCACCCGCAGGTACGGACAGTCTCCTTCGGAATCAATCTTGAATTTTAATCACAGGACCCATGAAAAAACTATCAATCATTTTTCTGACGCTTTTGATGGTATCGATCACATCCTGTGATGTGCTGGATACACAGCCGGAAGCTTCACTCGACGCCGCAACCGCCCTAACGGACGGAGCATCGGCAGAAGCAATTCTGCTTGGAGCCTACTCCAGGATGCAGGTAGCTCCCTATTATGGAGTACACTTCACCCTTTCACCCGATCTGGCCGCAGATAATGCACGTTATCAGGGCTTTTTCGACTCACAGGCTGAGGTAAACTCGGGTAACGTGCCGATCAGCAACCTATGGATCGGTACGGCTTGGGTGAACATCTATCGTGTTGCCAATATCGCCAACCTTCTGATCGCGGAGGTACCGGGCATTGAAGATGATGCCTTTGCAAACCGTGACCGTGTGGTAGCTGAAGCCAGGGCAATCAGGGCACTCGCTTATTTCGATCTGCTCCGTGTATTCGGGTATCATTTCGATATGAATTCGGAATATGGGCTACCGCTTCTTCTGGATCCAATTGAGAACAACGACTTCAATCTCATTCCGGACCTGGCAAGAAGCAGCGTAGCTGATACATACGATCAGATCCTGGATGATCTCGACTTCGCCATTGATAACATGGTGGGCTATACCGATAATACCCGCCTCTCCTACTGGGGTGCCGTTGCACTACGCGCGAGGGTAAATCTCTATGCAGGAAATTACACTGCTGCATTTAACGATGCGGATGATGTTATCGAAAACGGTGGGTTTTCACTTACCCCCATCGAAAGTCTCTTTGGTTCAGACGTCACATCACCTACCAGCGAGTCGATCTTTGATCTGGTGTTTAGTGATCAGGATCAGAGTTCACTTTATACCTTCACCTTCCAGAGGGATGAGTACAATGTGAACCCATCCCTTCCTGAATCCCTGGAGGAAGATGACCTGAGGTCAACACTCTTCACTTTCATCAGAAACAGTGACCGGCCTGTTAAGTGGTCGAACTCTGACAACTCCAACAACGTCAGGGTACTCAGGCTTGCTGAGATGTACCTGATTCGTTCAGAAGCGGCTGTTATGGACTCTCAGGATCCAAACGCAGGTAACGACGATCTGAATATGATTCGGGATCGTGCAGGGCTTGGAGATGCAGGTCCGTTTGCGGATATGGATGAGTATGTAGACGCACTGCTTCAGGAGCGTCGCGCGGAGCTTCATTACGAAGGACACCGCTTCTTTGACATTGTTCGACTGGACCGTTTCGAGGAGATTCTCGGTCGGGATTCATTCCGACGGGTCTTCCCAATACCTGAAGATGAGCTTCAGATTCAGGATAACCTGGCCCAGAACCCAAACTATCCAACCAACTAAAATTCGGACTTTAGTTCCGGTTTAATCAAAGCCCTGAGTTTTCTCAGGGCTTTTCTTTTTCCAAGACATTTTCACATATAAATATACCTACTCATTGTGCACATAGTGAAACCTTAGTACCCATTTTGGTTAGCCAAATCCCAGAACTCACTATGGGATTTAAATATAAATTATCCCCTATTTCAACCGCAATGTGCGCTGCGTAGGCGCAAAAAACGCTGAGGAGAACCATGTGCTCCTCTACGAGTCTGCCGCGCTTAAACAAACCCCGGAGCTTACTCAGGGATAGACACCTTCTCACGTCTCACTTTTCACCTTTCACTTTTTACTCCCTTTATTATCTTCCACACAGTTCACCTATCATTAAAACAAATGCTATTGCTATGCGCATCCTATCCCTGCTACTGATCTCTTTACTATTTCTCTCCTGCAATGAACAGGCCGAACAAGCTGAAAACCGGGACATCACCTCCCTGAAGGCGGAAATTGAGGAGTATCTTTCCGAACGTGAAGGCTTCTATGCCGTCTGGTTTGAGCACCTCGATCATCCGGAGTGGCAGTTTGGTATCAATGAAGACTCTCTTTTCCATGCGGCCAGTACAATGAAAACCCCGGTAATGGTCGAACTCTTCCGTCGTGCGGAACTCGGGGATTTTGACCTTGAAGACTCCATCCGTGTGGATAATCTCTTCTACAGCATTGTAGACGGTTCTGAGTTTCAGCTCGATCTCGATCCCGATGCTGCTGACCCGTTTGAACGCAAAGAGGGGGAGATGGCCACCATCTGGGATCTCAATCACGCCATGATTACCTACAGCAGTAACATTGCTACAAACCTCATCATACAGAAAACCGGAGCTGAGGAGACTACCCAAACCATGCGTGATTTAGGAGCTGAGCGGATTGAGGTTATTCGCGGCCTCTACGATATGAAAGCATTTGACCAGGGACTAAGCAATCGAACCACGGCCAGGGACCTCGGCATCATTTTTCGGCATATAGCCAACGGAACAGCAGTTTCCCCGGAGATGGACAGCCTGATGGTTGAGGTGCTTAAGGATCAGTACTTCACAGATGTGATTCCGGCCCGACTCCCGGATGATGTAACTGTAGCCAATAAAACGGGCTCCATTACCGGTGTGGTTCACGACTCAGGGATTGTCTACCTGCCTGACGGATCATCCTATGTACTCGTAACGCTCTCCATGGATCTCCCCGAAAGCAGTGTCGGAACTGAAACCAACGCAGTCGTTTCAGAGATGATTCATCGCTTCCTCACAGAGTCGAACTGAGCCACTATTTATATTTTTTGCCACTGAGGCACAGAGTTCTCCGTGCCTCGGTGGCAATAAATGAGAGATATGTCCATGACTGAAAGCACTCTCCAAACTGTCGCAGAAAGTGAATCGGAACAATTTCAAGCTTGTATCCGTTTAATTCTATCCAACATAACTGCAATCAGTTACTGCAAAGGGACAGAATCATGGACAATACAACATCACCGGCTAATAACACCCACCTCTCCGATAAAGAGCTTAATGGGTTTAAGAAAAAGTTGGAAGAACTGAAGAAAGAGACGCAAAAAGAGCTCAGTACACTTAAAGAGCGGCTGGATGAGTACAACAAAAATTCGACCGACAATCAGTCTGGTCAGGATCATCACCAAGGTGACCTAGCCACTAGTGAAGCCAATAAGGTCACGGTTCTTCAATCAGTTGAGAGGCTGACCGAAAGGAAGGATCAGATTAATGTTGCGCTCGATCGGATTGCAACCGGTAATTACGGTCTCTGTATTGAAACAGGGCAGAAGATCCAGAAAGGACGACTCGAAGCGATGCCTTACGCCATTCGCAGTGTAGGTGCTAAAACCTAAGCCCGTAGCCGGAAGTAACTCACACGCTATAAGCCACAGCGATCCCGGATAGCGCGACGATCCTCTGCTGAAAGCTGAAGCACAGGAAATAGATCCTGACCCCCCATTTGGCTATACATGACAGATCTGGGATTATCCACATGGCTGAGACCAAGGGCATGACCCAATTCGTGCGCCAGTATTAGCGACAGTTCATTCCTGCTCATAAACATATTGACGGTGATCACTCTGTTACCGTCACTATCCCTTTGGAAGGTCGCTTTCGTGAATCTATTTTCCCCGGAAAATTTGCGGTTATATCGATCCACAAGTTCGTTATTCTCATCGATTTTACGGTTCAATATGTCTGTATCGCGATTAATTCGTTCGGCAAGCTGGTCCAGCTCTTCCCTCTCCTGAAGAACCTGCTGCTGCATCTCCTGAACTCTGGCCCTTCGGTTTTCAAAGAATTCACGATCGGATTCACCAATTCCCCCTTCACTATTTCGCTCATCAATCCAGCGATTGAGGTCGTTTAATTTAGAGGTGGTCTGTCCCGCCAGCTCGAGGTAAGCTATCGAGCGTTCATCAAACTCATCTCGCATCTCATCATACTCTCTCTGCATCCGGTTCAGGGATCTCTGTTCAGACTCAATCTGCTCACGGAAACGAAACTCTCCATCTATTCTCTCCTGACGCTCATCATACTCCAAAACCACATCTACATCGCCATCGCTGCTGTAGACCGCCATAGGCTGGTCAATAGCTTCAGACCACAATGAAGCGGCTGTGCTCATCGCCTCGCGTACCTCAGCTTCCGTAACACCAAAGCGGCTGTCGATCTCACCGATGCTGTAGGTAAGTGGCTCGCTGCACGGATCTGCAGTTCCAATTGAAGTATGCCCACTTCCTTCGTAACTGATCAGATATAGCCCTGCCAGCATAAACAGTATCAACATAATAAGTGCTCTGATCAGGTTCATGAATAGAGATTTCAGTTTTCACATCCATCAACAATAACTTCTGAAATTGAAAATTATTGAATTGGTTCCATTAGGCAGCAGATAAATTCAAATCAATAGTATGGTTGATGTTGATCAGTAGTCATATCGCCATCTTAAATCGATCCCTTCTCTGGAGTCGTCTCCCTGAGTGATGATCAGCTCTAGGTTATCGAGCAGCATGTACTCCAACATAAAGAGAGTTTTCGGGCGTGTGCTGCTGATTTCATTAAGGATTGCAAAGAAGGTTCGCCGGTTCAGGTA
>JAFIFA010000081.1 GCA_020832225.1 Balneolaceae bacterium | reverse complement strand
AACGAGATGAAGTTTCCAGGATGAATATCCAACCGAGATCCACAAAATCTTATCCGGATTTCAGCTCTGTTATGTCCCGTCAGGGACTACATATGGGTAGAAAACAGAATATCGGGAAACATATTCGCCGAGGCGGGACCTACTCAGAAGAACCGGTCCCATCGAGGCGAACCAGACGGGTCTAAAAAAAAGGAACCCTCAAATAGGCTTTCCAACTGCGCCTCGATCAGATCTTTCCATTAATTGATTCTGCTCCTCGTTGCGGGATCCGTGCCCTTACCCATTCCCGGGGCGTTGCCCCGTGCTACCCATATTTCATCCCTACAGGATGGGGTTTCTGGGGATGTAAAGGAAGGACTACGCCCCCTTCACCCTTGGAAAAATTATGGGTTCTAGTGCTTTGCGCAATGCGCTTAGCGCAAAGCGAGAAACGCTTTGACAGAATTCGGGTTGATAAAAAAAACTTCAAATGAACACAAATCCCATTGCGAAGTCCGCCCTCTATACAAGGTTGTTCACACGCCGTTCAGGCGTGTAGAACAGCCGCGAAGTGAGGGGGGCAGGGGGTGAGTTATGCGCTATGCGCCACGCTTACCTCAAGACTCAATTCCTAAATATGAATAAGCTTCACACATTACAATTCTACAGGGTGCATATCGGTAAAAATAAACGATCAGAATTTGTATCTTTTGGAATCGCTTCCATTACCAACCAGATTCAACCAAATAAGTAATGTCAGACGGAAAAGCAGTATCAAGCAAGGAAAAGAGAAAGGCGGCATCCCGGAATGGATCCGCTCCAAAAATATATAGCCCAAAACATAAGGTTCGCTTTGTAACAGCGGCCAGCCTTTTTGATGGCCATGACGCCAGCATCAACATTATGCGGCGTATACTTCAAAGCACGGGAGCAGAGGTGATCCACCTCGGGCACAATCGCTCCGTACACGAAATTGTAAAATGCGCCATTCAGGAAGACGCACAGGGAATTGCGATCAGCTCGTACCAGGGCGGTCACATGGAGTATTTTAAATATATGGTCGACCTCCTGAAGGAGAAGGGTGCATCGCACATCAGCGTCTTTGGTGGCGGTGGCGGTGTAATTGTCGATCGGGAGATCCGTGAGCTTCACGACTATGGCGTTAAGCGGATCTTCTCCGTTGCCGATGGAAGTACAATGGGGCTTCAGGGGATGATCAACTATATGATGGAGGTGTGCGATTTTGACACCGCCGAGAAAGCCCCACAATCACCGGAGGGGATTAAAGAGCGCGATGTAAATTCACTCGCACGGTCTATATCTGCACTTGAAAATGGTCACAAAATAATTCTTAAATACACTGATGGCCAACTGTTTAGCGGAGATGACAAGAATTTATCTGCTACCGGTGAGAAGAAGATTCCGGTGCTTGGAATCACGGGTACGGGTGGTGCAGGTAAGAGCTCGCTCACTGACGAGATCATCCGTCGTTTTCTCACCGAATTTGATGACATTCACATAGGTGTAATCTCCATCGACCCCTCCAAGCTGAGAACTGGCGGGGCACTTCTGGGCGACCGGATCCGGATGAACAGCATCGACACCGATCGGGTATTCATGAGGAGCATGGCAACCCGTGCATCCAACAAGGCGATCAGCGATTCGGTAAAGGGAGCGATTGAGATCCTGAAATCGGCCGGTTACGATCTGATCATTGTGGAGACGAGCGGAATAGGGCAGAGCGGCACCGAGATTATCGATATCTGCGACATTCCGATCTATGTGATGACGCAGGAGTATGGCGCCGCCACGCAGCTCGAAAAGATCAACATGCTCGATCTGGCTGAACTGGTGGTACTAAACAAATTTGAGAAGAAAGGGTCGCTGGATGCACTCCGTGATGTACGAAAGCAGATTCAGCGCAATCGCGGCGAGTGGCACTCCAAACCGGAAACAATGCCGGTCTACCCAACTATAGCTGCACTCTTTAACGATGAGGGCGTACACCGTCTCTTTTCGGCTATTGTGGATCGAATCAACGACCACTTCCCGCTCAATTGGGAGAAAACGCTCTACACCAATCCCGAGCCTGCAGAAGATCTGCACGTTCAGGCGGTGATTCCGGGTAAGCGTCAGCGCTACCTCTCTGAGATTACCGAAACGATTGAGAACTACCATAGCTGGGTTGAGGAGCAGGCTGAGGTTGCCTCAAAGCTTGATCAGGTACGGGGTACACTGCAACAGATCGAAAACTGGAGTCCCGACGACAAGGAGACGATGATCTCCCGACTGGAGGAGATGGAGGAGCACTGGTCCGTCAAACTCGACCCGCTTCCCGCTAAAATTCTGGATGGATGGGATGATCTCTACGAGAGATACAGGCAGGACAGTTTTGATGTTAAGATCCGGGACAAGACTATAAAGAACAATCTCTACAGAGAGTCATTGAGCGGTACCAAGGTGCCACGCATCTCGATGCCAAAGACAAAAAATTTAGGCGATCGTCTGACGTTTGCCCTGAAAGAGAATCTGCCCGGCTACTTTCCGTTTACGGCAGGTGTCTATCCGTTCAAGCGTGAGGGAGAAGATCCAACCCGTATGTTTGCCGGTGAGGGAACACCCGAGCGGACAAACCGTCGTTTTCACTATGTGAGCGAGGGGATGCCGGCAGCCCGTCTCTCTACTGCTTTTGATTCTGTAACACTCTATGGTGAAGATCCCGATCACAGGCCCGATATCTATGGTAAGATCGGTAACTCCGGTGTGAGCATCTGTACGCTGGATGATATGAAGAAGCTCTACTCCGGATTTGAACTCACGGCACCAACAACGTCCGTGTCTATGACGATCAACGGACCGGCCCCGATGATCCTGGCGATGTATATGAATACCGCGATCGATCAGGAGGTGGAGCGATACCTGAAGAAGGAAGGGCGCTGGGATGAGGCGCAGAAGAAGATTGAGAGTCACTACAGCGATAGCGACCATCCGCGCCCGCGCTACGAAATGGAGCTGCCGGCAACCAATGATGGATTTGGGCTTGGTACGCTGGGCGTAACGGGAGATATGCTCGTTGAGCCGGATGTTTACGATAAGATTAAGTCGGATACGCTCAAAGTGGTTCGCGGAACGGTTCAGGCCGATATCCTGAAAGAGGATCAGGCTCAGAATACATGCATCTTCTCAACAGAATTTGCCCTCAAGATGATGGGGGATGTGCAGCTCTACTTTACGGAGAAGAAGGTTCGAAACTACTACTCGGTTTCGATCTCCGGCTATCACATTGCTGAAGCGGGAGCAAACCCGATTACTCAGGCGGCATTTACGCTGGCGAACGGCTTCACCTATGTAGAGTACTACCTCTCCCGCGGACTCGATATCGATCAATTTGCCCACAATCTCTCGTTCTTCTTCAGCAACGGTCTGGATCCGGAGTATGCGGTGATTGGCCGTGTAGCACGGCGTATATGGTCAGTTGCGATGAAGCACAAGTACACGGCCAACGAGCGGTCCCAGAAGCTGAAGTACCACATTCAGACCAGCGGACGCTCACTTCACGCCCAGGAGATTCAGTTCAACGACATCCGAACAACGCTCCAGGCGTTGATGGCTGTCTATGACAACTGTAATTCGCTCCACACCAATGCGTTCGACGAAGCGATCACCACGCCTACAGAGGCATCTGTTCGCCGTGCACTGGCGATTCAGCTTATCATCAATAAGGAGTTGGGTATGACGATGAATGAGAATCCGCTTCAGGGTTCCTACATCATCGAGGAACTGACCGATCTGGTTGAAGAGGCGATTCTTGCAGAGTTTGACCGCCTCACGGACCGTGGCGGCGTGCTTGGCGCGATGGAGAGTATGTATCAGCGAGGTAAGATTCAGGAGGAGAGCCTCTTCTACGAATCCCAGAAGCACTCCGGAGAGCTACCGATTATTGGTGTGAACACCTTCAAGAGCGAAGCAACCACGGAAGAGGAGGAGAGGGAGATTGAACTGATCCGCTCCACCGAGGATGAAAAGCTGCAGCAGATCAACAATGTGAACGCCTACAAAAAACGAAAACCGAAAAAGACCGCTGAAGCGATCAAAAGCCTCAAAACCGTAGCCAGAAACAACGGCAACCTCTTCGGCGAGCTGATGGAGACGGTGAAGTACTGCTCACTCGGCCAAATCAGCCGTGCGCTATATGAAGTAGGTGGGCAGTATCGAAGGAATATGTAGGGACTCACCCTCCCGAGACGTCGGGAGGGTGAGTTCTTCCAGACGCATTGCGAGCAAGAGGAACAGAGTCTGCCCCGAGACGTTGGAAGGTGGGTTCTTCAATTCTGCCCCAGAAACCCCATCCCGTAGGGATGAAATATGGGTAGCCCGGGGCAACGCCCCGGGAATGGGTTAGGGCCCGGATCCCGCAACGAGGAGCAGAATCAATTAATGGAAAGATCTGATCGAGGCGCAGTTGGAAAGTCTATTTGGGGCTTCCCCTTTCTGCCCCGTTTGGTTCGACTCGATGGGACCGGTTCTTCTGCGGAGGTCCCACATCGGCGAATGGGTTTCCCGATATTCTGTTTTCTACCCATATGTAGTCCCTGACGGGACATTACAGAGCTGAAATCCGGATAAGATTTTGTGGATCTCGGTTGGATATTCATCCTGGAAACTTCATTTCGTTCTTTTTTAACTCACCCTCCCAACGTTTCAGGACAGGAGGTGAGTCTTTCTTTTACATCCCCAGAAACCCCATCCCGTAGGGATGAAACATGGGTAGCCCGGGGCAACGCCCCGGGGAGAAACGAGGGGCTTCAAAATGCAACGAGGAGAATAGGTATTTGGGGAAATAGACTTCTTCGAGGCGCAGGGGGAAAGCCAATGCAGAGATTTCCTTAGACATCGTCTCACTTCTTACCTTTCACTTTTCACTTCTCACTCCAATAAAAAACCCCACATCTTACAATGCAGGGCTCTTTGGTGATCTAAAATGATCAAACTACCAATAAACTAAATGGCGAAATATTATCGCTTCTCAACCGGCTTCCAATCGAGGTTCTTTTCGCCGATGTAGAGCGCTCTCGGACGAACCAAACGGTTGTTGGCTGCCTGCTCCATGTAGTGGGCAGACCATCCGGAGATGCGGCTCATTGTGAAGATACATGTGTAAAGATCGGGCTTGATACCGATAGAGTAGTAGACGGTGGCAGAGAAGAAGTCCACATTCGGATCGATATTCTTCTCATCCTTCATCGTCTTCAGCATCGCTTCAGACCACTCATAGAGTTTCACATGTCCGGTCTCTTCAGAGAGCTGCTTCGACATTTTTCTCAGGTGGAAAGCTCTCGGGTCAAAGGTCTTGTAGACACGGTGACCAAAACCCATGATTTTTTCCTTCTTCTCGAGCTTGCCTTTGGTGAAAGCGACTGGGTCCGCTTTGTCACCCTGCTTATCGAGTTCCAGAAGGGTATTCATTACGGCCGTGTTTGCACCGCCGTGAAGTGGGCCTTTGAGGGCGCCAATCGCACCGGTAACCGCAGAGAACATATCCGACTCGGTGGCGCAGATGGTTCGTGCCGTAAAGGTGGATGCGTTCATGCCGTGCTCTGCGTGAAGAATGAGACAGAGATCCATGGTCTTCTCAGCAGCATCACCCGGCTTCTCACCATTCAGCATATAGAGAAAGTTGAATGCAGTGCTTCCCTCTTTCAGGGGAGCTACGATATCCTTTCCATTTCGAACACGATCAAACGCCGCGATGATGGTAGGCATCTGGGCAGTAATCGCGATTGCGTGTGGGAGATTATCGGAATCAATAGGCTCATAATCGGCAAGCATGGAAACCGCCGTTCGCAGAACCGCCATTGGCTCGGCGCTCTTGTTGGTATTTTTGATGTAGTCCAGAACCGTTTTCGGAAGCTCACGCTGAGCAATCAGATCTTTTTTTAGTTTCTCCAGCTCCTTGCTGTTTGGTAGCCTGTCGTGCCATAGCAGAAAGCATACCTCTTCAAATGTGGCATTCTCTGCAAGGGTGTCAATGTTGTAACCCGAATAGATGAGCTCTCCCTTTTGGCCGTCAATAAAGCTCTTTGTGGTAGAGAAGGCTACAATACCGTCCAGTCCCTTGTTGATATGCGGATATTGTGAGGTATCGATGTTTTCAAGATTGTGCTGCGCCATTTCGTCTTTTCTGTTTAATGTTCATTATTCACTCTGCGTGTCGGATGCCAAGCCCCACTGTCAATGGGATCATGCTGCCTGACAGTTCGGAGTGAGAGAGAGTTCGGTCTGTCAGACCGGCAAGCGTCTTCTTCTTAACAACGCAGAAATTTTTTAATTCGAATGTCTATAATATAGTAAAAAAAGAGCGGTTATAGAAGCGGTTTCACTGCCAAAAATGCATTGCTAAGCGGTAGACGATATGGTGAAGGGGATAGTGTTGAGTCTTGAGTCGTGAGTCTTGAGTCTTGAGAATTGCGGAAATCATGAGTCTTGAGGAAGAAACATAAAAAATGGGCAGAGAGCAGCGAAAGTAAGTGAGTGAGTTGTTCAGCCTCATTAAAAGCTATGTGGTATATTATATCCTATCGATTTCCCGAATTCTCGGTGCCAGAAACTGAACGTGGCAATAGCCAAGATTACTAAATCCTCAAGACTCAAGACTCACGACTATAAACCTACTCTTCACTCTTCGCCCGGTTCCACAGCTCATCCATCTCTTCCAGATTCGATTCAGTGATCGCCTTGCCGTTCTCTTCCAGCGACTCCTCGATATAGCGGAAGCGGCTCTCAAACTTCTTGTTGGCCATTCGAATCGACTCTTCGGCGTGCAGCCCGAGCAGACGTCCTACATTGACCAGGCTAAATAGCAGGTCGCCAAACTCATCTTTCTGCTCGGTTACGTTCTGTGAACTAACCGCCTCGCGCCACTCATCGATCTCTTCGTTCAGTTTCTCCCATGCAAGCTCCCACTTGGCCCAGTCGAAACCCACGTTGGCCGCCTTCTCCTGCATCCGCTGGGCTCGGATCAACCCTGGGAGATGCTTCGGTACACCATCCAAAATCGACTTTTTACCCTCTTTCAGCTTGATTGCCTCCCAGTTGGCGGCAACTTTCACATCATCCTCTGCATCCGCGTTTTCAAATACATGCGGATGCCGGCGAATCAGCTTCTCGGAGATCGACTCAACCACATCATCGATTGTAAACTTCCCCGTTTCGGAGGCCATCTTGCTTTGAAAGATCACATGAAGCAACAAGTCGCCAAGCTCTTTCTTCAGCTCATCAAAGTCGTTCTCATCGATCGCCTCAACCGCTTCATAAGCCTCCTCAATCAGATTATCCTTGATAGAGTGGTGGGTCTGCTTTCGGTCCCACGGACACTCTTTACGAAGTACGGAGATCAGTGAAACCAGGTCTTCAAATTTATCGGAGGGATTCATGTATCGGTATTTATAGATTTACTCTGTTTCTGCCCGTTCAGGGCTAAGCTTTTTTTAAGAAAAGAAATATAGCAATTTCACTAGGGGCACCCCATCTCGAAGCGCTATGCGCCATGTGCGACGCGCTTCGCCCTACGTCTGCCGCTTCTTCTGCTCCGCAGCAGGGAAGAGGACGTTATTCAAGATCAGCCTGTAGCCGGGGCTGTTTGGGTGTAGACTAAGATCGGTTGGAGGGTCACCCACGCGATGGGTATAGTCTTCCGGATCGTGTCCGCCATAAAAGGTAAATGTTCCCTCCCCATGGTTTCCATGAAGATACTTCACCTGATCGCGACCGGGAGACTCTGCAAGCACAACCGCACTGCTCTTAATATGCTCCGTACGAAAGGCCGTTGCCTGGCCGTAGAATCCACGAATACTGTTCACGTGATTTTGAGTCAGCATGGTTGGAACGGGATCCCACTTGGCGGAAAAATCGAAGAGCGTAAAGTAGTCGAGGCTCTCGCTGATCCGGTTCAGGTCTACCTCAATATCGATCGAGGAGTGGGCGTAAATATGGGGATCGGTTACCACCTCGAAATTTTCGAAGGCAAAGGTGTTACTATAATCAAGCCTGTTGTTTACGTCGGAACTAAGTGGGTCACCACCAATCTCCGGTGGAACAATATTGATCCCGTCTGAAGCCAGAGCTACATCGAAGGTTTCGGTGGCGGAACACATCGCAAACATGAAACCGCCGTTGCCTACAAAGTCACGGATTTCATGAACCACATCGAGCTTCAAATCACTGACCGTTCGGTACCCAAGCTCCGATGCGAGATCCTCCAGTTTTCTCACGCTGGCAATATACCAGGGTGAGTTGCGGTAGATCGACCAGAACTTGCCGTGCTGACCCGTAAAATCCTCATGATGGAGGTGGAGCCAGTCATAATTGTCGAGCTCGCCACTCAGAACCTCCTTGTTATAAATACGGTCGAAGGGGATCTCGGCATACTCCAGGGCGAGTACTACGGCATCATCCCACGGCATGGCATCAGGCGGCGTATAGACTGCGATGGTGGGGGCAGCCTCCAGATTGACGGCGGCCATGTTTACTCCGGGGTGCTCAACCTCCTGTACAATAGCGGATGCATCCGACTCACTAATCACCTCAATACGTACATTTCTTACCCGTGCACGTCTCACAATGTCTTTCTCATTGGTGGTGAGGAAGCTGCCACCGCGATAGTTGAGCAGCCACTGACCGGTTTCGCCCTCCATCAAATGGTGAAAAATGATACCATACGCCTTCAGGTGGTCGGTCTGGGATCCATCCATCGGTATGAGCACCCGCTGTTGGGCATCAGCAAAGCGGACACCTCCGGCAATCAGGAAGATGAGCAGTAGCAGTAGAATTCGTTTCATAACATCAGCATTGAAATACGTGTTTCCATTTCGCGCAGTTTCTCCCGGGCATATTGGGCATAGAAACCATCAGGGAAGAGCATCAGAAGTTCTTCGTAAAGTTCAGCCAGTTTCTCCTCATCATAGTCAAACTCCAGGCGTTCCGGCATGAATGAATATCGTCCGGCCGGATCTGCCGCAGACAGCCTGCCGCTTCTCCAGAGAGTTTCTGCGAGGGTTGCACGGTCCCACATCAGCCGTTCCAGCTGTGGTGAGTTTGGACGCGACTCCACCTGTCTTTCAAGAAGCCAGAGAACGGTGTGGTTGTACTCTGATGGGAGCATGGCGGAGAGCTCGGCCACTATATCATCGGCAAATGGATTGGAGGGATCAGCCACAATCGGTTCAAAATAGGGGAGGGAGTTCTCATACTCACCCTTGTGAGCTGAAAAAAGCCCGCGGCCAATGGCATTCAGAACCGAACCGGTGGTATCGGCACGCTGCCCATTTTTGATCCACATTCGCAGTTTGATCGCATCATTGGCGTAAAAAGAGGTATGGCGACGCTCCAGTGAGCGAAGCTGAATTTCGGCAAACTCATAGTCGCCGGCAAAGAAGTCGGAGAGGCTGAGGTAGTATCGCGAGCGCTCCGAGAGGTTGGAGCTGTCTGTGGCACGATCGGCCCGGGTTAGAGACTGACGCGCCTGCGTGTAGTTTTGATCAAAAAGAGCTAAACGGCCTTCCGCATAGTGGATGTAGGCCTCCTCGGCGGATGGGTGATCTTTCATCCGCTCAAACCAATTCTTCGCCGCTTCATGATTTTTAAAACGATCGAGAGAGAGATCGAGCAGGTTGGTGAAAATTCGGTGGGCACGATCGTAGGAGGGAGCCTCTTCAAGAAGCTGCTCATTCAGCTGATAGGACTTCCGATAGAGTTCATTCCACCGCTCTTCGCTCTCGAGATTGTGCTGCTCCATATTTCTGGCCCAGCTGCTGTAGGTGAGGGCCAGCTCTTCCATGGCGCGCAATCGGTTTGATCCGCTTCCTTCATCAACATAGTACTCAAATGCCCGTGCTGCAGGCTCAAACTCTCCGGCAGAGAAGAGTTGGCTGCCCAGTGAAAAGAGAGAGTAGATGGTGTGGGAGGTCTGCCGTTCGTAGTGGCGTGCAAAATTTTCGGCTCGGTCATACTCACCTGTCTCCAGGAAGAGCCAGATCAGCAGCTGGTAGAGCTGAGAATAGGAGGCGTGGGTCACATCAATTTCAAACAGAAGATCTTCCAGCTCAAACGAAGCGATCTGGTAGAGCTGCTGATCACGCATCTGCAGAAAACGCTGCTGTACCACACCCATCTGCTCGGGCGACTCCAGAACCATCCGGTAAAACTCCGTTACGGCCTCCTCAAAACGTCCGGCCCGCATGTAGGTGTTGCCCATCTCATTCAAAAATAGCGTGCGGTTGTTGAGCTGCTCCCGGGCACGGGTAAAGACCTTAATCGCCTCATCAAATTCGCGGCGATTGTTCATGGAGGTGGCAACGTTGTAGTAGGTTTGAATGTCGCCCTCTTCACGGCTCAGTGCCTCTGCCCACTGTTCAAGGGCCTCTTCACGATTGCCCCTCAGGTGAAGAATTTCGGCCAGCCGGATTTTTGACCGCGTTACCGATCGCTCTTCACGAATCTGATTTTTGACCACATCGACCGCCTCATCATACCGCTCAAGACCCGTGAGAGCCTCAACATATCGCTCAAAGAAGACGTATGCGCCCGGATTGTTGCTATAGAGCTCCTCCAGAATAGGCAGCGCCTCTTCGTAATTGTTCTGCTGCATCAGCCGATTGGCGATCTGAAATTCACTGCTCTGAGCCTGAACGAGCGGGGCAGAGAGAAGGATAATAAGTAGAGTGAGAAGCAGAGGTCGGGTCATGATCGGTCTCTGAAAAACATCATTTTGTGAATGGAGGGCAGTTCCTTTTTCAGGTGCCGGTAGAACGACTGCAGCGGAAAGCCGACCACGGTGTTGTAGTCTCCTTCAATCGACTCAACAAACAGAGAGCCAAAATCGTCCTGAATACCGTAGCTGCCGGCTTTATCCATGGGGCTACCTGTACCAATATAGTACTCAATCTCCTCTTCACCTAACGGAGCAAATTGAACTTTTGTTCTGCTGTGAAAGGAAAAAGTGTGAAGCGCATGGCCCTCAGGCGAAAGCAGGCACACCCACACTCCGCTGTAAACAGTGTGGCGGTTTGAACTCAGTTCCAGCAGCATTTCGCGGGCCTCGTTCTCATTGGCAGGTTTGCCAAGCGCCCTGTTGTTGTGCCAAACGATTGTGTCGGAGGCCACAAGCAGCGCGTCACTGTGCCGTTTGGCCACATCCTCACCCTTCTGGCGCGATAGATCCTCTACCAGTTTATCGGGTTGGAGTGAATCGTCGTGGACCTCATCAATGCCGGAGGGATCGACCTTGAACGGGATGCCTGCAGAGCGGAAAAGTGCAGCCCTTCTTGGACTGGCTGAAGCGAGAATAGTCTCCATCTGAAAAATTTGGAAGTTAAAGCCTGAAGTTTTTTCTGTTGATCTGATATTTAAATAACTTGGCCTGTTCCCGGAAGGCCGGGATATGAGTTTTGCCACGTAAAGGTAAGACTCCTCTCATTCACATGAAAAACGGTAAATCAACCACCTCAGGCATGTCGAAACGGCGCAACAAACGGAAGAAACAGTCAAAACCGATGCTCTTTTCACCTCTCAACTATAAGCTGATGGGGCTCGGTGTGTTACTCGTGATCATCGGCTTTACGGCGATGAGACTTGAGAATGAAGTTTACGGGTTAGTTTCACTATATATTTCCCCGGTTGTAATACTTGGCGGATACATTCTTGTGATATGGGCCATACTGAAGCGTGACCACAAACTGGAGGAGTCCAAACCCGAAACTTCTTCCTAACCCGCTTTGAACAGGCTCACCAACTATACCTTCGGGCTTATCGTGATTTATCTCTTCATCCTTGAAGGGAATGCCGGCGATCACATCATGATCCTGCTCGGGCTCTTTCTCTCGTTGGTAGCAGCCTACACCGCATTTTTTGGAAATCTGGTTACCCTCGACGCCACACGGGCCATCGTTGTTCTGGGAACCATTACGCTCGGCTTTGGGGGATGGTGGATCGCCTTCGCCATGATCTTTTTCTTCTTCAGCAGCAGCCTGCTTACAAAACTAAGGGTGCGCATTTCGGGTCTCGACAAGGAAAAACTCCACGTTCATCACGATCTTCAAAGCCGGCGGGATAGCTATCAGGTTTGGGCAAACGGATTCTGGGTCGCCTTCTTCCTGGTGATCTGGTTTCTTACTAATGAGTATGCCACGTTGTTGGCGGCCTTTGCCGTATTGGCCACCGCTGCCGCCGACACCTGGTCAACCGAGATCGGCTCCATTCGCCCGGGAAAGACCTACCGCATCACCACGATGAAAGAGGTGAAGCCGGGTACCGACGGCGGAGTGAGCGTGAAGGGAACAATAGCGGCATTTTTGGGCAGTATCTCCATCGCGATCTTTCTGGTTCCGTTCTACCCGGAACCGATTACCGCTCTGCTGATCGTATTTGTTGCGGGTTTTCTCGGCTCTGTAGCCGACTCCGTACTTGGAGCCATGCTGCAGAAGGAGGAGGTTAAGGATGCGGTACCCACCGACTATTTCAGAAATCAAAGTACGTTTAAAAACAGCGTTGTAAACTGGATCGCCACCGGTATTGGCGGATTCCTGGCATTTATCATCACACAAATTTATTACCTATGAAGTGGTGCAAAAAACTACACTGGCAGATTATAATCGGGATGGTTCTCGGACTAATCTGGGGACTCTTCTCCAGCGTCGTCGGGCTCAATGAATTTACCAGTGGCTACATCCGGCCATTTGGTGATGTCTTTATTACGATGCTCCAGCTCATAGCGGTGCCGCTTGTGATTGCATCGCTGGTTGTGGGTGTTGCCAGTTTGAACGACATGACCAAGCTCTCCCGAATGGGTGGCAAGACGATCGCCATCTATCTTGTAACCACATCGCTCGCCATTATCATCGGTCTAACCGTTGTAAATGTGATGCAGCCGGGCAAGGCGCTGCCGGAAGATACCCGTGCAAGCCTGATGGCCAGCTACAGCCAGACGGTAGAGGGCAGGGAGGAGGCTGCCGAAGCCGTTCAGGATCGAAACATCATGGATTTCTTCGTTGATATCGTTCCAAGCAACTTTTTTGACGCGGCATCCGACAATAGCAATATGCTGCAGATCGTCTTTGTGGCGCTGATCCTCGGAATCGGTTTGGTAAAAATACCACTCCAAAAGGGGCAGGTGCTCATCAACGTCTTCGAGGCTCTAAATGAGGTGATCATCAAGATCGTGGACCTCATCATGAAGACGGCACCCTATGGAGTATTTGCACTGATGGCGGTGGTGATTGTCGACCTGGCGGGAGATGACCTGGGTCAGGCGCTCAATCTGCTGAGTGCGCTTGGCTGGTACACCATTGCGGTGGTGATTGGATTGTTACTCCATGTTCTGATTGTCTACTCCTCGCTCTTCAAGATCTTCAGCAGTATGAAACTGAAGGACTTCTTCAAGGCGATTCAGCCCGCCATCCTGGTCGGTTTCAGCACCAGCTCGAGCGTAGCCACACTCCCGGTAACGATGGAGCGAGTCGAGAAAAATCTTGGTGTTGATGAGGAGGTCTCCAGTTTTGTGCTACCTGTGGGTGCCACAATAAATATGGATGGAACGAGTTTATATCAGGCCATCGCAGCGGTCTTTATTGCACAGGCTCTTGGGATGGATCTGACCATTGCACAGCAGCTGACTATTGTATTGACAGCTACCTTTGCATCGATCGGTGCGGCGGGTGTGCCGGGAGCCGGGATCATTATGCTGGTGATTGTACTGCAGGCAATAGAGGTGCCAATTGAAGGGATCGCCCTGATTCTTGGGGTCGATCGAATTCTCGATATGGTGAGAACGGCCGTCAATATAACCGGTGACGCGGCGGTCTCGGTTGCGGTTGCGGCTACCGAAGGCAAACTGGGGGAACTCCATTTCGATGAGGATATCATTCAGGAAAAGGAGTGAAACAAAATGACCGGCAAACGTTATAATTAGCAACCGGTTAAACTACCTTAGACTTTCATCCATTTATGACATTCATTCTAACTCTCCTGTTGGGCGCTTCGATCTACCTGGGTCCTCTGGCTGATCCACCCTCCACATCGGCGGAAGATCTAAGCTATGATGAGCTGCTGAACCGGGGAGTGGATGCATTCTATAAATCGCATTGGGATGAGGCGGATGAGATCTTCAACCGGATGAAACGGGAGAAGCCGGATGACCCAACTCCGCACTTTTTCTCCTCGATGATGTCGTTTTGGGAGTACTTTCTCATTGAACCATCAGCTGGTCATGCGGAGGATTTTTTGAGACAATCGGAAGAGGCGGTAAAGCTGAGTAAGAAGAAGCTGGACAGCAGCCCGAACGACACCACCATGGTGCTGATGCTTAGCGGACTTCACGGCTACCGAAGCCTGGTGGCTGCAGGGGAGAGCAACTACCGCGTTGCGCTTCAGAGCGGACTCACAGGATTTAATTATACCCGTCAGCTTCTGCGCATCGACTCCGACCGCCCCGACGCCCGAATCGGGAGGGGCATGTTCTACTACATGGTTGGAACCATTCCAAGCGGTATGCGGTGGGCATCAAATATGGCCGGAATTCGCGGGGATATGGAGCAGGGCTTTGAAGAGCTGAAGATGGCCGCCGAGAGCGATAGCTATGTTCGAAATGACGCCCGAATGATACTAATGTATCTCTACGACAGGGAGTCGAGATATGACGAGGCGATCAACTATGCAGAGAAGCTAACCAGCGATTTTCCGGAGAACGTGATCTTCACCTATAAAAAGGCACAGATTTTTGAAAATGCCGGCAACAAAGAGAAAGCCGCCTCGTTGTATGCGGAGATCGTAAAACAAGATCACTCAAGGCTTAACGAGGTCACGGAAAAGAGCAGGGAAAAATTGAAGGAGCTCGAAAAACTTAGCCTGATTCATTAGAAATAAGAGAAAAACATTCGGTTTTTCTTCTGAAATTGCGTAATTGAGAATAAGGGTTTCTAAAACGAACAAGGTGCCTATGGGGGTAAAGTTACTGTTTAAAGCAGTACTCTTTATAAGTTCACTTTTTATACTGCTACAGCCTGCCGTATTTAATAGCACACTGTCTGCACAGGTAGCCATTACCGATGCCTCACAGTTCGATCTCTCTTTCACTGAAAGTAACACCCAAACTACGTCCCGTTTTCTCCGCCTTTCCGTTAACGACCTGCAGGAGTTTCTGGGCAACACCTACTCTGAAAGACTATCCGATCAACAAAACCCTGAAACACCCTTTTCTGGTGCCGGTTACATTGTGGATGGTGGCTCCGTTGCCATCACGGGACTAAAACCGGACGATAGCGGTCCGGGCGTATTCAGTGATCTCTCCTTCGTGAACCGCACCTCCGAGAGTTTTGATGAGCTCACGATCGCTTTCGATTTTCTCTACCGTTTAACTGACGATACCGAACCTTTCTCCCTGCAGCTCCAGGCCAAGACAGGAAACGGCAAATGGACCAACTTGCGAGGCGGGCAGATCAGCTCACGCGAACTCAGCAGATCTGATGGGGGATGGAACTCCTTCTCCGTTCAGGCCCACACCAACGAACTTTTTCTAAGGCCCGACGATCAGGTTCGCCTGCGATGGTACAGCCCTGATGCCGGTGATGACGTAATCTTTCCGCTGGCGCTCCAGAGCGTGGATCTCTCACCGGTTATCTCCCAGAGACGAGGGCCTGAACGCGGTTCCGTTGTTATTACCGAACTGCTTGTACCTACCAGAACCGCCGTGGGCGAGATGGAGTATCTGGAGCTCTATAACCCAACCGAAGACTCTGTATCACTTAAGGGTTTGGTAATTGAAACCGCCGGGGGCGAGGCTGTTATTGAAAGAGAGCTCTACCTTAAGCCCTATGGTTTCTTTGTACTCTCTTCCGATCTGGCCGACCGCGCCAACTTTATCGAATCTCAGTATGAGTATGGAACACCTATTTTGGGCGACCGAAGCGGTGGCTATGTGATTCTCCGGTTTGGAGAGCGTGAGATTGCCCGCGCCACCTACGAAAATGCAGAGCCTGGAACCGCACTCGAGCTGAGCCGAGTGTCGGGCTCTCACGACGGTTACACCAGTCTGCAGGATCTCAATCCGGTTTCAGAATCCCTGACAACCAATGTGCGCGGCACGCCGGGTGAAGCGGGAGGGACGGTACGTCTCTATAGCCGCATGGTGAACCGTGGCGGCTGGCACCTGGTTTCGGCACCGGGACACCTCAATTCATCGCTCAACCGCAGTATGGATACCGAATTCAGGAGCCTGATGGAGACCCCGTTCCGGATGCAGGATACCGCACCGGGCGAGCCGTTCCTGGTCTATCGAGAAAGTGATTCCCCATACAGGCTATACGCCGATGAGCAGCGTGCCGGTACACCGCTCTTCAGCCATTTCGATATTGATGAAAACACCACTTTGGTAACGATGAACCGCCCTGCGCAAGGCATGACGATCAACAGTATTGCTGATGAGTTGGGACGACCCGTTTCTCCCGCTCTATTGAATTGGGATGCTGACCGGCAGTCGTTCCGGGTGATCCACAAAAGCGATGAACCGTTATCCGGATGGAGTCCGTTGGCGATCAACTCCAGGGCGTCCATGCCAACGCGCCTTCTCGATCCCGATCGCACATCGGGAGCCGAGCAGCTGGAAGGGTATATGAACCTTAAGCTCTTTCTCGATTCTGACCGCACCACCTCCCGCGTGGCTGCAGATGAGACCGTTATCGGCTTTATGGAGAAGCAACGAATGGAGAGGGGGCAGCGCTTCGACCTGCCAAGGCTCTATCCATTCAGCCGTGAAGAGGAGCAGCCCTCACCAATTATCATGATGTATCTATCCAATCGCGAGAGCCCGCTGCGAACCAACCACTTTACGCACCTTCCGTTTCAGATTGAGCAGCCCTTCACCGTAGGTGTAGGCACCTTCAGCAGTCGCGACTACTCACAGGCAGTTCTCGACTGGTCCGACATGCAGAACATTCCCGATGAGTGGATTATTACGCTCGAAGATCGTGTTACGGGCGCAAGAATCGACATGCGGGATCAAACCAGCTACAACTTCAGGCTGCTGTCCAATGGCGAGAGAGACTATACGGGATTGGCCAATGAACCCTTTACCACATTCATCCCCGATGAAGATGATCGTTTCCAAATTACGATCAAGCCCTACAACGCACCGGCTGAGGTAACATCCTCCAGTGGATCACGAGACTCCGTTGAGCTTCTGCCCAACTATCCCAACCCTTTCAACCCCGCCACCAACATCGCCTTCCACCTTCCGGAAGAGCGACCGGTGAAGCTGGGAATCTACAACATTGTGGGGCAGCAGATCGCTCTACTTGCCGATGATGTGATGAGCCAGGGAGACCACACCATCACCTGGAATGCAGCCGATCATCCCAGCGGTATCTATATTGTTCAGCTCGAAACGGGGAACCGAATTTATACAAGAAAAATTACGTTGATTAAGTGAGATATAAATAAGATCGTTACCCCGTAGCGTATTTCGAACAACAACCAACAGTCAGACTTAAAGATTTTAATGCAATTCAAGACAATCCGCGGCATCAATGTGCCCGAGATCGGTTTAGGGACCTACAAACTATACGGAAAAGAGTGCAGCCGCACTGTGCGAAACGCCATCGATATCGGTTATCGCCATATCGATACGGCACAAATGTACAAGAATGAGAGGGAGATAGGCGATGCTGTAAAGGGTTCAGGCATCGACCGTGAGGAGTTTTTTGTGACCACCAAAGTGTGGCACACCAACTTGGATCACGACGATGTGCTGCAGACGGTGGAGGATAGTCTCGCACAGCTCCGGATGCCCTACGTGGATCTGCTTCTGATTCACTGGCCCAATGAGCAGTACAATCTCGGCCAGACCCTCGAAGCGATGATGGTTCTGCGCGATCAGGGTAAGGCACTCAATATCGGAGTGAGCAACTTTCCGCTAAGCATGATGAAGACGGTGGTTGAGGATCTTCGGATTCCCGTCTTTGCGAACCAGGTAGAGTTTCATCCGTTTCTGAGTCAGTTCGACCTTCTCGATTACTCCTATGAGAGTGATTTTATGATTACCGCCTACAGTCCGCTCGCGCAGGGAGCCGTCTTTAAAAACGATAAGCTTGCTGAAATTGGAGAGGCGTACGGCAAAACTGCTGCACAGGTCTCTCTTCGCTGGCTCATTGAGCAGGAGAACGTTGTGGCGATCCCGAAGGCTTCCTCCGAGGAGCATCTTCGCGAGAACATCGAGATCTTCGATTTTCAGCTGAGTGATGAACATTTTGAGGCGATTGATGAAATTGAAAAAGGGAAAAGGCTCGTAAATCCAAGCTTCGCACCGGATTGGGAAGATGGATGATTTCAAAGGTGCGGAACGAAAGGGGGCTTAAACTCTTTGTTGTAGATGAACATGTTATCAAAAAATGAATAACGCGATGCTAAAAAAATCAGACTACTACATACTAACTGCCGCAATTGCTTCTATGATCCTCTCGATCTATTTATGGTTTTCCGGCGAGCAAGATGCCGGACTATATGTTGGAATCTGGGTGCCATCTATACTCGGTTTTGGTGCCTACTTTAAAATTCTAAAATACAGGAGTAAGCCATGAGTGTAGAAGTTCTATTTGGGTCGGGAGTTGTTGTCGTTGTTCTCTTTCTGATCGGATTGATCTTTACGATCAGGGAGTTCAGCGAGATGAATGAGCATCCCGAATCGTACAGAAGAGACCGAAGCGACGAGCCGAAGATTATCAAGAAGAAGAAAAAAGACGCCAGCAACTAACGGCTGTAGCAATCTGTTTCCGGCCTCCACCCTTCGAGAGTGTGTGCCGGATGCGGATCTCATCCTCCCTTTCACTATTCTCCTGCACAAAAGCGTGACCAATTCTGTCGCCCGACACCGCCTCTGAGCGGTACTGAATCTCCACTTCGGAGCAGAATCGCCCCTTCACCAGTTTCGGCGGCATAAAGCCGGTAACCCATCGAATGTAGGCCACATTGTTTACGTGACGATTCATATCCAGGTCGTGAAGTCCGGCTGTGGTGATCTCCTGCAGATCCGCACTTTCTCCTTCGGCAGCATCAACTGGTGATTTATCCGGCTCAATGATGTGTTCTTTCTGCTCGATACCCATCTCCAGCACCTCTTTTGGCATCCGAACCGGCCTGCGAGTCTTGATATCCAGAACCATCCATTGACTAATACCGGCAGCCAGCCGTGAACCGTTGGAATCAAGAAGTTCGTAATCCCGGAAAGCGCGGATGCCATCGCCCGAAGAGGGGCGTGTTATCACTTCTACATCGTCCCAACGTTTTGGAAACCGCTCAGCCCGAACGTGCATCTTGTATAGCACCCAGGTGAGACCGCGCTCCTGCAGATGGGAGATATCAAAATCGAGATGGTGGGCATGAACTCCTGCCGCCTCCTGAAAATAGTCGCAGATCGAAGCAATCGACGCCTCCTGCCTGCTGTTCACCTCATATGATCGAATTTGAAAGGGGACGCGATATTCGTAGATCTCTTTTTTTGAAGTCATCCCTCAAGGTATTGAAAAAATCGAAAGCAAAACATGGTATGTCTTAACCCAGAAAACATGGTATGTCTCTCCGGGGGCGCTCGTATGGCGTGCCCTCATTGCTACTTCGATCTGTTCAACTTGTATGCTTGAACAGACATACCATGTTTGAGGTGAGTTGTGAAACATGGTATGTCTCTCCGGAAATGCTCGTACAGCGTGCCCTCATTACTACTTTGATCTATTCAGCTTGTATGCTTAAACAGACATACCATGTTTGGGTGTTTCCGTACTTTGTAAAACATGGTATGTCTCTCCCGGAGCGCTCGTATAGCGTGCCCTCATAGCTACTTCGATCTGTTCAACTTGTATGCTTGAACAGACATACCATGTTTGAGGTGAGTCGTGAAACATGGTATGTCTCCCCCGGAGCGTTCGTATAGCGTGCCCTCATTGCTACTTCGATCTGTTCAGCTTGTTTGCTTGAACAGACATACCATGTTTGGGTATTTCGTAAAACATGGTATGTCTCTTCCGGAGCGTTCGAATAGCGCGCCCTCATTGCTGCTTCGATCCATGCAGCTAGTATACTTGTACAAGACATACCATGTTTAAACGCACCTAACCCAAACTGGAAAACGATAAATTCAGGGACAGGTATCATGACGTTGTAAATGAAATAAAGATGTAAACTAACATGAAATAAAAGGTATAAACACAGCTTTTGTTAGTTGCACACCTCAATGAATGGTTGTTCGAATAAATGTAAAATTGAAACTAATGTGGATAACTATGGTAAATTGTGGATAACCTGATAATCTTTATTTAATACCAATAGAGGGCGATTTTATCCACAGAAGCATGAAAATGACTGCACTGCATCCATTTTTGGGTGTTTAACATTTACCCTTTTGGTCCATATAACTGTCTACTGTTTTGATCATTTGCAGAAGGGCAGAGAGAGGGGCTTTTTCTAATGTGGATAACTGTGGACAATTGTGGAAAAATTGTCAAGAAATTTCTTGCTGTCGGTAGGTCTGCCGAATATCTTATAAGGCACGTCAAAATGATTTAGCGGTCTTATAAGTAAGTTGCTCCGCCGATAGTTTTATCAAGACAAGAAATTAGTAACCCTTTTTTTTAACCCCATATTCGAGCCGATCTATGCAATACAAACCCCTATATACCAAATCAGACTGGAAGTCACCCTACGACGATATCAAGTTCGTAAAAAGAAAATCAGAGATTAAGAATCCCGATGGTTCCCTCATCTTCTCTATGGAAGATGTTGTGGTTCCGGATAGCTGGTCTCAGGTTGCTACCGATATCATCGCCCAGAAATATTTCAGAAAGGCAGGTGTTCCGGTTAAACTGAAAAAAGTGAAGGAGAAGGGTGTTCCGGTTTGGCTGCAAAGGTCTGAAGAGGATACAAAAGCCCTCGCAAAGCTGGAGAAAGAGGAGCGGTATACGCATGAGGTCGACAGCCGCCAGGTTTTCCACCGTCTGGCCGGATGCTGGACCTACTGGGGCTGGAAGCACGACTATTTCGATTCCGAAGATGATGCCAAGGCATTCTACGCCGAGCTCTGCAACATGCTGGCCAACCAGATGGCCGCACCTAACAGTCCGCAGTGGTTCAATACCGGACTCCACTGGGCATACGGTATCAACGGTCCTGCACAGGGACACTACTACGTAGATGCCAAAACCGGCAAGCTCACCCGTTCTGAGGATGCCTACACCCATCCGCAGCCGCACGCCTGTTTTATCCAGAGCGTGAACGACGACCTGGTGAACGAGGGTGGCATCATGGACCTCTGGGTTCGTGAAGGACGTCTCTTTAAGTATGGATCGGGTACAGGCTCCAACTTCTCCGCACTGCGTGGTTCCGGCGAACCGCTGAGCGGTGGCGGAAAGTCCTCCGGACTGATGAGCTTCCTCAAGATCGGCGACCGCGCAGCGGGAGCGATCAAATCGGGCGGTACCACACGTCGCGCCGCCAAGATGGTGACCCTCGACCTGGACCATCCCGACATTGAAGAGTATATCAACTGGAAGGTGCGTGAGGAGCAGAAGGTGGCCGCGATCGTTGCCGGCTCCAAGATCACCGAGAAGCACCTCAAGAAGATCATCAACCTCTGCCACAAGCCGATCGACCTGGATGGCAAATCCTACAACGGTGCCGTAAGCCGCGATCCACTTAAAAACAGAGACCTGGCGAAGGCGATCCGTGAGGCGAAGCGTGAGATGGTGCCCCTCAACTATATTGAGCGCGTTATTCAGCTCGCCGCACAGGGCTTTACCGATATCGAATTTGATACCTACGACACCGACTGGAACTCCGAGGCGTACGCCACCGTGAGCGGCCAGAACTCCAACAACTCCGTTCGCGTACCAAACAGCTTTATGAAGGCGGTTAAGGAAGATAAGGAGTGGAACCTCTACGGCCGTGTGGAGAACAAAATTGCGGCACGCGAGGGGAGAGACCCCGAGCCGATGAAGACGCTCAATGCACGCGACCTCTGGGATCAGATCGGTTACGCCGCATGGAGCTGTGCCGATCCCGGAACGCAGTATCACGACACCATTAACGAGTGGCACACATGCCCGGAAGATGGCCCGATCAAGGCGAGTAACCCTTGCTCGGAGTACATGTTCCTCGACAACACCGCGTGTAACCTCGCCTCCCTCAACCTGATGAAGTTCTTCAAGGATGAGACCTGCAAGGAGTTTGACGTGAAGTCGATCCGCCACGCCACACGAATCTGGACCACCGTTCTGGAGATCTCCGTGCTGATGGCCCAGTTCCCGTCCAAGGAGATTGCCGAGCTCTCCTATGTATTCCGGACGCTCGGACTCGGATACGCCAACCTCGGCGCTGCGCTGATGGTACAGGGCGTTCCTTACGACAGTGACGAAGGTTGCGCCGTTGCCGGTGCCCTCACCTCCATCATGCATATGAAATCATACGCCACCAGTGCCGAACTGGCCGGCGAGCTGGGCACCTTTGAAGGATATGAGCGGAACAAGGAGCATATGCTCAAGGTTCTCCGCAACCACCGAAGAGCGGCCTACAACGCCTCGCCCGATGAGTACGAAGATCTCACCATCAAGCCGATGGGCATTGATGCGAGCATCTGTCCCGACTACCTGCTGAAGGCGGCCCGCACCGACTCTGACGACGCGGTGAAGCTTGGCGAGAAGAACGGCTACCGCAATGCGCAGGTAACCGTGATTGCACCAACAGGTACCATCGGTCTGGTGATGGATTGCGACACCACCGGTATTGAGCCCGACTTCGCCCTGGTGAAGTTCAAGAAACTGGCCGGCGGCGGATACTTCAAGATTATCAACCAGAGCGTGCCGATGGCACTCAAGAACCTCGGCTACAGCAAGAAGGAGATCAAAGGCATTATCGACTACGCCAAAGGCTCCGGCTCGCTCGAGGGCTGCCCGCACATCAACCCGGAGACGCTGGGCGAGAAGGGCTTTACCGAAGAGAAGCTGAAAGCGGTGGAAGAAGCACTGCCGGGGAGTTTCGACATCAAATTTGCCTTTAACCAGTGGACCCTCGGTGAGGATTTCTGCAAGGAGGTGCTCGGCATTACCGAAGAGCAGCTCTCTGATTTCAATTTCGATATGCTCCGGTTCCTCGGGTTCTCCCGGGAGCAGATTACGGAAGCGAACGACTACGTTTGCGGAACGATGACCGTTGAGGGAGCGCCAAACCTGAAGGAAGAGCATCTTCCGGTATTCGACTGCGCCAACAAGTGCGGCCGAACCGGAACGCGCTACATCTCCGCCAGGGGACACATCCGGATGATGGCTGCGGCCCAACCGTTTATCTCCGGGGCGATCTCCAAGACGATCAACCTACCGAACGAGGCAACGGTTGAGGATATCAAGGATGCCTACATGGACTCCTGGGAGATGATGCTGAAGGCGAACGCCCTCTACCGCGACGGCTCGAAGCTGAGTCAGCCGCTCAACTCCATGAGCGATGTGCTCGAGGAGATTGAGGAGGAGGACGAAGAGGAGAACACCGACCGCGCAACCGCGGCGGCTCAGGATCATGTGCTTCAGAACGCGGAGAAGATCATTCACAAATATGTGGCCGGCCGACAGCGTCTGCCGTTCCGAAGAAGTGGTTACACACAGAAAGTTAAGATTGGCGGACAGAGCGTTTACGTTCGAACCGGTGAGTATGAGAACGGACAGCTTGGCGAGATCTTTATCGACATGCACCGCGAGGGAGCGGCGTTCCGTAGCCTGATGAACTGCTTTGCGATCTCCATCTCGCTCGGCCTGCAGCACGGTGTGCCGCTGGAAGAGTTTGTGGACGCCTTTGTCTTTACCAAGTTTGAGCCGAGCGGCATGGTTTCCGGAAGCCCGCACGTGAAGATGACCACGTCGGTAATCGACTACATCTTCCGTGAGCTGGCGGTAACCTATATGGAGCGGGACGATCTCGCCCATGTTGCACCTGAAGAGATCCTTACGCGGAAACTGCGTCCTTCTGAGGAAGACGAAGTTGCCTGGGAGGTGGCCCGTCAGGCAGGAAAAAAGACAGTAAGGCCGGTCACTGAAGGCGCGGCCGTTGAGACCCCAAAGACCGTAAACGCTGTATCACCACAGGCCAAGAGCCGGGTGCAGGACGATGACGATGTTCAGAGCGACTACGACCGGGCGAAGCAGCTTGGTTACACAGGCGACTCCTGCCCCGAATGCGGAAGCATGACCATGATACGAAACGGTACATGCCAGAAATGCATCACCTGCGGCTCCACAACCGGATGCTCCTGATGGTTTAATCTGAAGAGATTAAATAGCAGATAGAGTATCTGGGTGAAAAGCCCTGTTAGCAAATTACAGAACAGCCTGTCGGGAGAAATTTCGTCAGGCTGTTTTTTTTGGGGGGTGGCTAGTGAAGGGAGTGCTGAATAAAATATTTATTCGGACTTTTTATCCGGGATGATTATTCGGTAGGAAATTTCGGGAATGAATCGGTGACCACTTTTTAAGCTATGATTTAGTTTGAATAGAGGTGGATATATAAAAAATTATCTGCAGGGTTTTGCGGGTATAAATAGATGTTATGTAACCTACCTATTTCTCTTGTTCCCAATAGTGGAACTTTTTATATTCATCTATGCGAGTATTAGCCCGAAAAACTTTACGCGAGTTTTGGAACAATCATTCGGACAGTGAAGATGCTTTAAAAGCATGG
>JAFIFA010000077.1 GCA_020832225.1 Balneolaceae bacterium | reverse complement strand
TGCCAAGCACAGCACTGATGGCCGGTCAACTCTCGGCAGAGGTCGATTTTTTCAGCATCGGCACGAATGATCTCACCCAATATACACTGGCAGCAGATCGGGGCAACGAGAAGATATCCGGGCTTTTTGATCCGTTCCATCCGGCCGTCTGGAAGCTGATTCGGATGACCGCAGAGGGGGCTGCAGTAAATAGAATTCCCGTTTCCGTATGTGGGGAGATGGCTTCAAATCCGGCCGCAGCTGCATGTCTCTTCGGAATGGGAATTCGTGACCTAAGTATGACCACCAATGCCATACCACGTGTCAAGGAAATGCTCTGTTCAAACACCTCCACAGATATGAAGAGTTTGGCTGAAAAAGTGCTGCAGGCAGATCGGGTTTTTGAAGTTCATGAACACCTCGAGTTATTCAGCCGGTCTGTTTAAAATACAGACATTTTAAACCGCTTCGGCCCTGAGGGCTACAGAGTTTGACCGGGAAACGGTTTCATGATTCACTTATCTTCTTAATTCTGCCCTATTGATTAAATAATTTATGCAAAATAAGGGGGATTTATGTGTTAAGTTTTTGTTAACTGTTTAATAGTTTAAAATAATTAGGTAAAATTAGTTTCACCCTGATTCTATAATCCAGAGAAAATTAAATAAACAATGGTAGAGAAAAATTTCACCCCAAAGAGAACTGTGTGTAAAGTAAAGCTGTCCATCCCGGGAGAGTGGGCATCGGGCAGCGTTAAAGTTGCGGGTGATTTTAACGACTGGGATACCTCGGCTGATGAGCTTGAGAAAAAGAAAGATCGCTGGGAGGCGACACTCCGTTTGAAGCCAAACTCAGAGTACCGTTTCCGGTACATTCTGGATGGCGAAAAGTGGGAAAATGATGACGCCGCGGATGCATATGTACCAAATGAGTTTGGTTCGGAAGACTCCGTAATCGTAACCGGCAGTTAAGCCGAAACCGGGTTCTGCCCGGTACAACAAGTTGTTCTTTAAAGTCCTCCGTTTTAGGAGGACTTTTTTATTATCTTCTCTCTTCACAAACCCGACCAAATGTCCGTTATGTCGAAGAATTTCAGTGAAGAGTATTTCAAAAACCAACTACGTACTACCTGGCTTGGGAGTGAATTTATCCGCTATGGCGAGACAGATTCGACAAACACCCGCATGAAGTCGATTCCGTTTGATGATTTTATTCATGGTACGGTAATACAGGCCGACCATCAGAAACAGGGCCGTGGCCAGTATAAAAAAAGCTGGGAATCAGTAAATCCCGAAAACCTGATGTTCTCAGTTGGTTTTCGCCCTCCATCGGCCGACCGCCTCCCCCTGCTTACGCTTGCATGCGCCCATGCCGTTAAGGATGAACTTTCCCGATACACCGATGATAAACTCTATCTGAAGTGGCCCAACGATATTATGTGCCGCGAAAAGAAGATTGGCGGAGTTCTGACCGAGTGTCTCTTTATTGGAAAAAATCCGGACAGGGTAGTAGTAGGTATTGGTCTGAACCTGGGTGATAACTGGTTTCAGGGTGAGCTGAGCGATATAGCAATTTCGCTGTCGGATGTGACAGACCAGCTGCCTGAGAGGGAGAAACTTCTCGCGCAAATGCTGACCGGTATCGAATTAGCCTATCAGAAGTGGCACAAGCAGGATGTTTCGTTACATCAGGATATCAGCAGAACGTTAATTGGTTATGGTGAGTGGGTAGAACTCTCTCTGGATGGCGAGATGCTGGATGGGAACTACAAGTTTCTCGGTATTAATGAGAAAGGAGAGTTTCTCGTTTTAGATGAAGAACTGGATGTGAAACGGTTTACACATGAGCAGATCAGAGTCGTTGTCGATTATTAAAGAGTTCAGGAAGTCGCTGCAGGTTCCGGCAAAGGGGACGGAGCGGAAAGTTCTGGGCGTTAGCGGTGGAGTTGACTCCATGGTTCTTCTCTACCTGATGAAAATTCATTGGCAAAACGTAGTTGCCGTGCACTGCAACTACGGCCTTCGGGGAAAGGCATCTGATGAAGATCAAAACTTTGTGGAGGAGATCTGTAGGGATCTATTCAATGTGGAATGTGTTTCGGTGCGATTCGATCCATCCGACCTGAAAAATGGGAATACACAGAAACTGGCAAGAGAGAAACGGTATCAGGTGTTTGAAGACCTGAAACGGGAGCTCCAAGCCGATCTCATCGTGACTGCGCACCACCGGGACGATCAGGTGGAGACGATCTTTCAAAAAATTATCCGCGGATCGGGGTTAAGGACATGGTCGGGAATGGAGGTTCTGGATGGTGACCTTTTTCGTCCGCTTCTGAATGTTAGTAAAGAGGAGATCCTTGATTTTGCCCGGAAAGAAAATATCCCCTACAGAGAAGATATGACCAACCGTGAGTCGGACTACGCACGAAACTTTATTCGCAACGAGTGGGCGCCCGAGCTGAACCGTCTCTTTCCCGGATGGAAGGAGAATCTCCTGAAGGCGGGGGAGCGTGCGGCAGAGTTTGAAGAGCTGGCCGACCATCTGCTCTCCGGTTTGATAGATACGGACGGTTCCCTGGAGCGCCAATCATTCATCAACTTGTCTGATAAACTGCAGCGTGTGGCGCTGGTTCGATGGCTGGAAAAATCAGGATATGAAAGCGTTGCGGGAACAGGGTTTCTGTCGGAAGTGGAGAAGATCAACTCTCTTCAAAGTGGCGGAAGGCTGCAGGCTGGCATTGGTTGCTACATTCTTCGTGACAGAGACCGCTTTGTAATCACTGATGAGGATACCGGTGATGACGCACAAGCGGAGGTGGTGGTCAATAGCCCGGAGGAGCTGCCGATTATCTCAGATCATTTCAAAATTTCGGCAGAGCGTTTTAGCGGCAAGGTTTCGGATGGTGGTTTATCGCTCGATCTCGATAAAGTGAAGTTCCCAATCACTATTTCAGCTTGGAGTGAAGGCGACCGATTTACCCCTCTCGGTATGGAGGGTAGCCAAAGTGTGGCCGATCATCTTACCAATCGCAAAATCTCCTCAGCTACGAAAGGAGAGACGCAGGTAATCAAATCCTTTGATGGAAGTATTCGTGCCGTTATATTCCCTCGCAATAGTTCTGATCTACAGACCGGAACCATATCCGAAACGGCAAAGTGCGATCAGGGCACCCAAACTATACTTAGGATTCGCAAAATTTAACTGTATGGAGTTGTACCAGCCTGAATATGTAAATGTAAATGGTGAGGAGTTCCGGGTCTATCTGACCCACGAAGAGATTCAGGAGCGAATCAAAAAGATTGGCCACAAGCTAAGTAAGGATTTTAAGGAGAAGCGGCCCATATTTATCGGAATTTTGAACGGATCCTATATTTTCCTGGCCGACCTGATGCGCTACGTTAACATTCCGTGTGAGGTCGACTTTCTGAAACTGAGTAGCTACGGTGATGAGAAGGTCTCCTCGGGAGAGGTAAAAGACCTGAAGCAGATTGATGCCGACATCAAAGGCCGGCACGTGATTCTGATTGAGGATATCATCGACACCGGACTCTCAATGAACTATCTGGTGAGCAAGCTGAAACGGCTGAATCCATCCTCTTTGACGGTTGTGACGCTGCTGCATAAGGCTGAGGCGACCGAACATGACGTTCAGATCGATCATGTGGCGTTCAAAATTCCAAACCTCTTTGTGCTTGGATATGGACTGGACTACGCACAGGAGGGACGAAACCTGGCGCAGATCTATATTCCGTCCGACAGGGAGAAAAAGGAGGAGTAGACCGGGAAAATTTTCTTGAAATGCGGGTTGCAAAGGGGAGGTTAAGCTTCCTATATTTGATGCTCTCTTGAATAAGAGAAATCGACAACACGCATCATCCGGAGAGATGGCTGAGTGGTCGAAAGCGCTCCCCTGCTAAGGGAGTATACCCCGAAAGGGGTATCGAGGGTTCGAATCCCTCTCTCTCCGCATCTTAGTTCCAAAAGCCCTGTATAGTTTTATGCAGGGCTTTTTTTTTAACCACAATGGTCACAAAGATCTCAAAAAAACCTTAGTGACATTTGTGGTTAACCACCGATGAATTTTGGCAGTAGTTCAGGAAGCTCATCAAGTCCATTCACAACACCATTTGGCTCTCCACCCCAGCTGTCAAATTGTGTGGAGGGGTCTCTCCTTACCCATACGCTCTTCCAGCCCGCATTCAGGGCGCCAATCACATCAAAGCTATTGCCGGATATCAGCACTGTTTCTGCAGGCTCTGAACCAGATAGATCATTAAAGTGCCTGTAGACAGTAGGTGATGGTTTAAACATGGAGGCTCCCTCTGTACTGACAACCAACTCAAAGTGTGGGAGCAACCCTGATCTTTTCAGAAGCCCTGTAACGGCTTCTTTGCTGCCGTTGGAGAATGCGGTGATTCTATACCCACGATCTTTCAGCAGAGAAATGGTCTTTGCAGCATCGGAAAATGCTGGAAGGGCAGCATATCGGTTCATCAGTCTTTTGATCTCACTCTGACTGGGAGTGCGCCCGAATGAACTGTAGCAGAACATTAATGCCTCCTCTGTAACAGTAGAGAATTCGGTATGGAGGTCCATCGCTGCTCTTCGAAAGGAGTACTCCAGTTGTTTCTGACGCCAAAGTGAAAGCCAACGCTCAGTCAGCTCATCATCTCTAACTATCTTGCCGATCTCTTTCCGTACTCCATTCGTGTTGATCAGGGTGCCGTAGATGTCGAAAGCGAGCGTGAGTGGCATGGGGGGATATTATTGGCTATCAGAAGTGATACAGCTTGATTTTATGATTCGGTAATCAGTAGATGGTGACTGTTGCAGATTCAACACTGATTGTTAAAGTTCTTCTTAACGTGGTTGAATGGTAACAGGATTTTCAGATCCGAAATTAATCGGAATATCCATGGTTGTGACAATTGGCTCTGAGTTGAGAGTGCCTGGAGAGAAATCGGTTCGTTCTATAGCTTCCATGGCTGATTCAGTAATATCGCATCTGGCAGGCTCCAGAAGCACCATATCTAGTACTTCTCCATTTTCGTCGATCAGGGCCTGAATCAAGACCTCATGAGTTTCAGTTAAATCACTGGCAGAAGGAGGAAAACGAACGTTTCGCATCAGTTCAAACATGCCGCCATCTGGTTCCGGAAGAGTGTAATCGATCGAGTCATCACTCTTTGTAACTTGATTTCTGATCTCCTCATAAGTCAAAAAATTACTGTTCTCCGGTATGGTAAGCTCTTCAACTTCAGATATACAGTCGGCACCCGATACCCTTTCTGAAGTTGAGCACGCTGTACTTAGAACAGCAAATGGAACTATGAATGTTAGAATGTACTTCATGAAAATGATTTCTGTGTTGTAATTAGTGACGAACTAATTTCAGTATAAACATTGTGATAAGGAAATCAAACTATTCACTCACCAGTCACCGTTATAACCAATCTCCTGATCCCGCCCCGGTTTCTGTGCTCACAAAGGTAGATTCCCTGCCAGGTGCCAAGGTTAAAACTTCCATTGGTAACCGGCACGGTGACGGAGTGTCCAAGCAGTGAGCTTTTGATGTGGGAGGTCATGTCATCCGGACCCTCAAGCGTGTGTTTGAAAAGGGACTCATCTTCAGGAACCATCCGGCTGAAGTGGCTTTCGAAGTCGCGCCTTACAGAAGGATCGGCATTTTCATTAATGGTTAATCCGGCGCTTGTGTGTTGAATGAAGATATGGGCAACACCCGTTTTAATGGATTGAATCTCGGGAAACTTTTCGAGAACCTCCCTGGTGATCAGATGGAAGCCTCGCGGTTTGGCTGAAAGCGTGATCTCTTTCTGAACTGTTATCATCGGTGAATTAAAATCGGTAGGTCGCAGTTAACTGATTCATAAATACGGGTACAGAGTCCTCAATGGATCGAAAATCGGCTCTGAAAATATACTGAAGCTTGATCTGATGCAGATTGACAGAGGCTCCACCTGTTAAAATTGAGCCGGATTGATAGCCATCAAACTGGTCATTCAGGTCGGTTGACAAACGGAAAAAATTATCCTCAGACCGGAAGAGAGATTGACGGCTGAGTTCTCTATTGTAGAGGTTCTGAAGAAGACCCGCTTGTAGCCGTAAAGGGCCTGTTAGGCGAAAATCGATTCCCGCCCGGATGTAGAAACGGTCGGATTCTGCTCTTTGGGCCACATCTTCTGAAAGTCCGGAGAAATCGTCAAATCGCAGAGAGTTCAACGATCGCCTTTCCATTTGATATCCCGCTTCAAGGCCAACCTCAGAGCTGTTTGTAGTACGGTTCATACCCGCAGCGAATTGGTAGATTCGGGTTCTGTCGAAATAGTTTTCGTACTGAAGTTCGGTGGCCTGATCACTCTGCTCCCTGGTCTCCAGGGTAATTCGTAAGCCAGCAGAGATGACCTGTGTTACGGGACGCATATGCTCCGCCTGAAGCAAGGCTCCCTTCAGTTGAGTCCAAAAATTTCCTGCTGAATTCCCTTCAAGATGTTCACTCCGGGTTCGGTAGATGCCGCCAAGCAGATAGGTTTGTCCACCAAACATTTCGATGCCGACTCCAAGCTTTCCAAAGTTGTTGTTCTGATCCATGTCGTTCTGTAGACGGTTCATATTCTGCATATTCTGTATGGACTCTGAGCGGTTGATGCCGGTGCGCTGATAGGAGAGTCCAACACTAAGCCGTTGTGACAAGCGATACCCCGCAGAGAGCTGAAATGGGGTTCCGGAGAACGATTCCGATCGTTCAATCTCCTCTATCAGGTCAGACTGTGTGTTGCTCTGTTCCAAAGTCTGCCGGGTATTGAGTTTGCCGCTGTAAGAGACATATGCGACGGAGCCGGCCGCATAGAAACGCCCGGATCTGTATGTTACTCCAACCGGGACAGAAAACGTTGAGAAAGCGCGATCTCTGAACTGAGTCTGCACCTCTTCATAGATAACTGTACCGCCGGAAAACTCCCGAAACAGAAAGTCGCGATTCAGCAGATAGGACTGCCCAGTAAGTGCGGGGCTGACTGAAACCGAACTGACTGAAGGAAATTTTGCAGGATTGATCTGATAATCACTCAGGGAGTCTCTGACGGAAAATTCGGGTGAAGCCATTGCAGCGGTTCGCCCTGAAAGAAGCGGTGCCGGTGAGACAGACGGGGTGGTCAGATAGAAGAGATTGACGCTGCCGTCCCTGTTATCCGCCATCTGTGAGAAAGCGGATGAGCAGAGAAGAAGAGAAAGGGCCAGAAACAGGATCGTTTTTAACATCAGAAAATTCCTTGAGTAGAGGTGGTGATCGGTCTACCCAAAGAGGCCTGCAATGGAGCCGCCGTCGTGGCTGAGGGTTTGCCCTGTTACATAGCCGCTGTGGGATGAAAGTAGCCAGGCAGCAAGTGAGGCGATCTCTTCCGCCTTACCCATTCGTCCAACCGGAATCTTCTCTTCCAGCTCCTGTTTGGATTGCTCATAGCTGATGCCCCTGATGCTGCTGTTGTACTTGATGATCCGCTCAATGGCAGGCGTTTCGTGCGAACCGGGTGCGAGTACATTGACGGTAACCCCATCAGATGCAATCTCCTGCGAGAGAGATTTTGCAAAGCCCACCACGCCGGCCCTGAAGGCATTGCTCAGCGCCAGGGAGGAGAGGGGCTGTTTAACCGACTGACTCTCGATAAAGAGCATCCGTCCATATTTTTTCTCTCTTAGCAGGGGGGCAAGCCGCAGAGAGAGGTCTATCTTCCAGCGCATCACCAGCTGCCAGGCGGAGTCCCAGTCGGCCATGTCGGTATTCAGT
>JAFIFA010000060.1 GCA_020832225.1 Balneolaceae bacterium | reverse complement strand
GGGTTCAGCTCCCTCATTCGTTCAAGTTCGCGAAACGCCTTTTCGCGCTCTTGCAGGGCGTTGTAGTTCTGAAATTTACGAAGATGGATCTCAAAATCGCCGCCGGTAAGTTCAAGCATCCGGTCATAAACCTCATTCGACTCTTCCAGTCGTCCGATTTCCACCAATACCTGCGCCTTCATGTAGAGGATATCAGTGTCGTTGGGATGATGTTCGAGCGCGTCATTGAAAGCCCGGATCGTAGCCTCCTCCCGACCCGATCGCTGATAGATGGTGGCGAGCTGAAGATGGTACCATTTGTTCTCCGGTTCAGCCTGAGCTGAGAGTCCGGCGTAGTAGGCCGCATTGCTGTAGTCACCCATCACCATGTAGACATCGGAGAGGGCGTAGTTAATGCCGGGATCGTCGGAGATCTTCAGGTGTGCCGCCGTCAGGTTGTCGAGGGCACGTTCATAATCTTCATTTTCAAAATCGGTGATTCCCCGGATGAAATAGTCCATCGCTTCGGCCCTGACGTCAAGGGATGGTTCGCTCTCCTGAGCGTAAAGGGGCAGGGAGATCAGGAAGACGGGGATGAGTCCCGCAAGAATGTAGCGTGAGATTGTCTGAGTCATGATCGGAAGATAGTCAAAATCTTGAAAACGGCTTGCTTTCGCCTTTCGTATGATTTCACAACGTTGGGATTCAGGAAATCGCCTTGCGAAACATATTCATCTTCCTGAAGCCGTGAAGCATACGCGATCCGTACCAGCTAAACCATTCGCCATTCACCAGGAGGATATTCGATGACGGACATATAGCCGATATCTCCTGAATATGCTTCTCCTTGAAAGGGTAGGGTTCACTGCTTAGCAGGATGGTCTCCGGTTTACGAAGGGAGAGTTCATAGAGGGTGGTCTTGGGATACCGGTTCTTCTCCTTGTAGACGTTCTCCATATTCCAGTGGCTCATCACGGAGTGGATATAGGTGTCGTGCCCAACGGTCATCCAGGGGTCGCGCCAAATGAAATAAGCGGTGGTCACGGCCGGTTCGTCCGGTACGCGCCCCATTTCGGCCTGGATATCTGAGATCAGCTTGCGGGCCTCATCCTGCTTGCCGCAGGTCCATCCGATATCGTGAATGGCAAACAGTGCCTCATTGATGGAATCGATATCGGTAACCAACACCTCAAAATCCTCCTGAAGCTCCTCTATGTCCTCTTTCCGGTTCTCCTCCTTGTTGGCGATGATGAGATCGGGTGCGATTTCACGGATTTTGTCGAGACGAGGATTTTTGGTGCCACCCACAATTGGGACCTTCTCAACGTTCTCTTTAGGGTGGATGCAGAATCGGGTACGCCCGGCAACGGATTCTTCGAGGCCGAGGTCGAATAACAGTTCCGTTAGTGATGGAACCAAGCTGACGATGGTTGATGGAGGCAAGTTGTATCGTTTTTGTTCAGAAAATTGGTTGAACGTTTACCGGATGAATTCAGGTAGTTATGTTAAAAACCGCAGATGGAGGGTTGGCGGTTACTCATCGGCTACATTTTCGGTGACGTTCCGGCCGCTTTTAACCCGTTCTGATCCATTTGATTCGCGATGTCTGTCTGAAATTTTGTGTGATGCCCATTTCAAAATTTCGAGATAGAGAGTGGTGCTCGTTTCAAAAACACCTTCAATCGGGTGAATTTTGTCGTGCATTAGGCGGAGTAACTCGCGGTTGTTACGGCATGTTACATTCACTTCAAGATCGTGGGTTCCGGTTGTGATCGCTACAAAGCTCACTTCACTGAGGTCGGTAAGCTGGTCGGCAACTTTGCGGATCTTTTCGGTAGGGCGAACCTTCATGATGATTCGGGCATAAGCATTCATGCCATTCTTTTCGGGGTTGGTCCACCCGATAATGTGCAGAATACCCTCATCAACCAGCCGTTTATAGCGATTTCGCACCATTCCAACGGATACGCCAAGCTCCTGAGCCAGATCTGTAAAAGATCTACGGCCGTCGTTGCCAAGGCTGTTCATAATATGAACGTCGGTACTGTCAAGCTCTACTGGTTTTGTCATGGCAGGCGATATTTTAATGGCAGACTCTTTAAAATAGCGATTTAGCAATTTGAAAGCCAAGAAGTTGTAAATAATGCACTATTAGCTTTGTGAGAGCTGCCAGGGTCGGCGATGCTGAGAAGTTGTTGAATCGTTGAACTGTAGAATTGTTGAATTGATGAGGGCTGGAAGGGTGAAGCCGGAAGCCCGAAGCGGCTAAGAATTTAGTTGAGGGTTGAAATTCCCTCCTTTTCAAGGGGGGACATAGGGGGGTTCCTAAGGGCACATTATCTGTAGCAAGGACACTTATAGTCACGAAGTGAACCTGCCAGATTTGAGTGGATTGATATTCTTTCACCCTAAAACCCCTCCCCAATTCCTTCCTACTGCGCCTCGGTGAACCCCGTTCCATTTCAAAAATCTCTCCTCGGCGCGGGAATGGAGATAAATCTTGGTTTTCTACCCATATTTAGTCCCTAGCGGGACAAGTGGTCATCTTCAATCTCAGTTGCTCGGGTTGGGGCGCCCTTTCAGGGCTTGGATTTGGGCTAGTTTTCAGATTAGTTCCCTCAGCGCTCTCCGTGCCTTCTCAGCGACCGCCGCGGTAAAAACTTCTCCTATTCAAAATAAAGCCCGAATTGTCTTGAAATGGAAAAATAAAAAGAAGGGCCGCAACAACTCGTAGCCCCGCAACCCGCAACACCCTTCCCGTTACGCCTCGATGAACCCTGTTTCTTTTCAAAAATCTCTCCTCGGCGCGGGAATCGTGAATCTCTTTGTGTTTTCTACCCATATGTAGTCCCTAGCGGGACAAGTGGCCATCTTCAATCTCAGTTGCCCGGGTTTGGGCGCCCCTTCAGGGCTTGGATTTGGGCTAATTATCAGATTCGTTCCCTCAGCGCTTTCCGCGCCTTCTCGGCGACCGCTGCGGTAAAAACTTCCCCTATTCTATTTAAAGCCCGAATTGTCTTTTAGAGAAAAAATGAAAAGAAGAGCCCCATCAACAACCCTCACCCCTAGCGAGGACAGGATTACACATAATTCCCCTTCGTTACCTTTGTTCCTGCTTTGAGTCCATTGTGGTTAAACAACTCGCAACACGAATACTCGGAACCCGTAACTCGATAAGAAGCTCAAAGCAGCGCAAAATTTTGAGATAATTTCCCTCTGTAACCTATGCACCATTTCTTGTATTTCGGACCCGGATCCCTATGTCACGGTTGTTGATGCCTACTGCCCATTGCTGCGTGCATTTGCGCAGTCCCGACCCATCGGGGTCAACTTTCCCCGATATGGATTAGCTAAACATCCAGGAATTGCCATCAGCAAACGAAAAACCCGCAACCCGAAACCCGCAACATAAAGAGACGCTGGAAGATCCTTCGCTATGGGCCGGTGCTGCCAGGTCTTGCATCACTCAAACACCTTAATTGACGCTGACAGAGCGCCGGGAAAAGCACCGGCGTGCTGTCAGGTCTCATTATCTCACTAATCCATCACCACCGTTTCAGCATCTCTTACGTAGCGATTGAGCCACTCAGACTGCTCCCAGAGCATGTGGAGTACCGATTCGCGGGCGCGGTAGCCGTGGCTCTCTTCGGGCAGCATCACCAAGCGGGCCGTGCCTCCAAGTCCGCTTACAGCGGCGTACATCCGCTCACTCTGCATCGGGAAGGTTCCTGAGTTGTTGTCCTCAGCTCCGTGAATGAAAAGAATCGGATCTTTAATACCCTCTGCATGCATAAATGGTGACATACTGAGGTAGATCTCCGATGCTTCCCAGAAATTGCGCGGTTCCGCCTGGAACCCGAACGGTGTAAGTGTACGGTTAAAGGCACCGCTGCGGGCAATACCCGCGCGGAAAATACGGGAGTGAGCCAACAGGTTGGCCGTCATGAAAGCGCCATAGCTGTGTCCGCCAATAGCGGCACGTGTGCGATCGCCAACACCTCGGCGTTCCAGTTCGTCAAGAACGGCTTCCGAGCTGAGAATAAGCTGCTCCACAAAGGTATCGTTCGGGTTTTCATCCCCTTCACCAACAATCGGCATGGTGGCATTTTCAACCACGACAAATCCCTGAGTGAGGGCAAAGTGCGGACCCCAAAAGCTCATCCCGGCAAAACGGTAAGGTGAATCAGCTACCTGACCAGCCGCGTCTGCACTTCGGAACTCGCGCGGATAGGCCCAAACCAGCACCGGCAGTTTTTCACCTGAATCCATATCGTACCCTGGTGGCAGATAGATGGTTGCCGACAGCTGTACGCCATCTTCCCGCTCATACTGAATAAACTCTTTATAAACATCCCGAAGCTCAGGTGTAGGGTGATCAAAGTGGGTGATCTGCTCCAGTTCACCACTTGCAAAATCACGGATGAACATGTTGGGCTGAACATTAACCGATTCCCGGCTGGTGATCGCCTTGGTGCCCTCCTCATCCAAAAGCGTAACGATACGCTCGTAATATGGGCTCTCCGATCGCCAGATCTCCTCCCTCTCACCGGTCATCATATTCTGTTTTGCCAGAAACGGACGATTTCCTTCCGGAGTGGCCCCGATACCTGTCATCAGCAGCGTCTCTCCATCCTCCATTGTGTTCAGCACCCAGGTGCCAAACTCAGATCGGCGCATCTGTGGTGAACCGGGATCGTTGTAGCGATCTTCAGTAGAGAGATCAAATACCAGAAACGGGTCTTCACCCGGTTGATCAGGGTTGATCTTCCAGGTTCGGCGGTGGCGATCCTCTCTCCAGAATTCACTTACAAGAGCAAACCCTTCGTCGCTCCACATCAAACCGGCATAACGGTACTCCATGTCGAAGAGAGTTTCAGGCTCACCGGAAAATGGAGCTGAAAGCTGAAGGAGTCTGTCACGCTTTGGAACGTCAACCGTTGGATCACCCCCATCGAGAGCTTCTACCCAGCTCAGCGTAGCGGGTGCGTCATTACGCCAGCTAACCGATCGCGGCCCTTCAGTGGTTGCAGAGAAAGCGATTGGCACATTATCGGCCAGCGGAAGCTCCGCAAACTGATGCACCATATTTCCTTCACGATCCCATATCTGCATATTTTGAGGGAAACGGGAAGCTGGCACTCGGTATGAGTATGGTCGTTCGGTCTTATTGACCAAAATGTAGTTTCCATCCGGCGAAAGTGAAGCAGATCGGAAAATAGCCGGTTCACCGAGCATATGTACATCACCCGAAACCTTCACTTCTGCCAGTTGAGAGGTAAAGTGGTAGTCAAAAAGGTCTTCGTCATGGCTGTTTTGTAGCAGATCCTGGAACGTCCGCGCCGGACGTGTTACACCCAGGTTCTCCTGAATTACCGGACCTGTCGGAGCGGTGCTCTGCTGTGGCTCTTCACCCCGGTTTTCAGGGATAAAACGGACAATCAGCGCATCGCTATCGCGCGTCCAGCTGTAGGGAGAGCCGAAATAGGTATTGTTTACCCTGCCATCAGCTAACCGGGACGCTTCTGCCGTTTCTACATCGGCCATCCAAAGTTCAAGTCGATCCTCACGGTTCAGAAGAAAAGCGAAACGGGCTCCATCAGGCGCCCAGCTTACATTTGTAATAACTGCATTTTCAGGCAGCCCTGATACCTCACGATCTGCACCGGTCTCCATATCACGAAGCGTGAAGCCTGTCACATAGCCCGGACGGCTTGGCCCTCCGGTATTGGGATTGATCCGAATGCCGCCCAAGCGAAGTTCAGGTTGAGCCATCTCAGCGATAGATGGCAGTGAGGGAACGTCCTGAAGCAGGAGTGTTTTTCTGTCCGGCGAAAAGCTTACGGACGGATTCCTGGCACCATCCACCAGATTTACCAGTTCCTGAGAGGGTACCTGATAGCTGTCCTGCGCAAAGAGATCAGTTTGAAGAAAAAGCAGAAGAGCGATCAGGAGAGTCGTTATCCTTATCATGGTTTCACAGTTTGATTATGAGTAGAAAAGTCAGAATTGGAAGTAACTCACAACCAACCATTTACACAATAGTTGAAATGTAAAATTTATCCCTTCCGCATCACCCCTGTCGATCCGAAACACTCAGAAATATGTGCCAAATGGAGTTCAAGCTCATTTTAACTACTCTTTTAATACCTATTGCAACATTTCACATTTCCTGCTATAATAGCTCTTCACTAAAATTTTAGTATAAAGAGGGTCATGAAAAAACTGTTGTTATCAATCACTGTGCTAGCAGTGCTCAATTCCTGTGGTTCCGCCGGTGACTCTGATGAGTTGATCAGCTATGATGAACTTCCTGAAATCGATGTCACACTGATCACAGACGCCGGAGAGGGTGCTGGATATTTCCCGGGACGTATCTCCGGTCTTTTCATCTCTTCTCGTGGTGACCTACTGGTATCGGATATGGGGTCCAACACCGTGGAGCAGTTCTCACCGGATGGCGACTATCTGGGCACAGTTGCAGAGCGCGGAAGCGGACCGGGTGAGGTCTCCGGATTCTTTCAAATATATGATGCTGGTAGTGATACGCTTATGGTTGAAAGTCAGGGCGGACGCCGTGACCTCTTCTATCCGGACAATAGCGGTGTCTACAACTACACACGAAATCTGGCTGGCGAGAGCGGCACGATGGAGGGCTTCGTTCTAAGCAGTGTGCGATCCGACACGGAGTTTTATGCCACACGCCGCAGGGTCATTCGAAATCCCGATCAGATGATGAACAACCCCAATGACTATCACAACACCTACATGCACGTGGTGGACCGAAACAATAAAGCTGTTGCCGACTCCATTCAGAGACTGCAAACACCCGAGTGGCACATGCTCTCGGTTGGAGGTGGTTTTACGATGCATGAAGTGCCGTTCAGAAACCATGACCGTTTTGTCACGGTTCCAAATGGCGGTTATATGATAGCCAGACCAGCCGACTCGCAGCTACTCTTTTTTGATGATCAGCATGAGCTTCAATCAACACTTTCGCTCAATATTGCAGAGCGTTCGATTGGCCGTGCCGATCTCGATCACACACTTACAAACGCCTCTTCAGAAATGCGCCGGGCGATTGAGCCGAGAGTGTATGATACCAAACCTCCCTTCCTCAACATCTGGGCTTCAGAAGAGTGGATATGGCTACAAACCGATAACAGCGAAGTGGGAAAGCAGATGGTTCTGATGGATTACGACGGCAACTTTCACAGCCGTTTCCTGATCTCAGAATTTGATGAGGTGCAGAGAATACGTGGCAACCGCATCTACACCATTCACCGCAACCCGGATTTGGGCGACTCTGTCCGCATTTATGAGGCAGACGTTTAAGCTGACTACTACTTCAGGTTGACGAACTGAAGGGGAATACCGAAGCTCTTCGATTTCAGATGCTGGATCACTTCCTGCAGTTCGTCAATCTTTTTCCCGGTCACCCGTACCTGATCTTCCTGAATGGCGGGCTGAACTTTCAGCTTCAGGCTTTTGATCTCCTTAACGATCTTCTTGGCAGTTTCACGGTCGATACCCTCTTTGATCGTGGCATCCTGCTTAACGTACCCTTGGCTTGTGCCCTCCTCTGTACCAAACTCCAGTGCTTTCGGCTCCAGCTGTCGTTTGATGAAATGCTTAATCAACATCTCCTGAACGGCCTTTAGCTTCATCTTTTCTGCAGCCACCAGGTGAATGCGATTCTCTTTTTTATGGAACTCCACTTCGGTATGAAGTCCGCGAAAATCGTATCGGGTAGCGACCTCTTTATGCGTATTATTGACGGCGTTATCTACTTCCTGGGCATTAATCTCGTTGACGATGTCGAATGAGGGCATAATATCTTTACTGGTCAGTTTTGAATTTCCCTAAAAGTACAACTTATCTGATAAATCTGTTCGGTGATGT
>JAFIFA010000058.1 GCA_020832225.1 Balneolaceae bacterium | reverse complement strand
GGGTTCCTTTTTTTTAGACCCGTCTGGTTCGCCTCGATGGGACCGGTTCTTCTGAGTAGGTCCCGCCTCGGCGAATATGTTTCTCGATATTCTGTTTTCTACCCATGTGTAGTCCCTGACGGGACATTACAGATCTGAAATCTGGATAAGATTTTCAGTCATATATTTCCCAAAAAAGATAAACTTACCACAGATTTATAAGTATAATATCAACCCATAATTAATGAATTTATTTCAATGTTCGAATTCGCGTCCGATTATCCGCTGATTTACAGAATTTTGATTATTGCTGCCGTTGCAGGAGGATCGCACCTATTGGTAATGTTGATCAAAAATAGCCTCACAGTTCATCCTGATCGGCAAGACAGAGACGATTTCTTCCCGATCGGCTTCTCTCTTTTCGAAGAAATATCCGCGTCTGGCTACGATCATCACGATTCTTGAAAGTACCATGACCTTCGTCATCTACTTCCTCGCTTTTGGTCTGATACTGCAGGAGTTCAATCTCTCCCTGCGTGCCTATCTGGCAAGCACCACCGTGATTGGATTGGCAATCGGTTTTGGTTCACAGGGCTTTGTGCAGGATATCGTTATTGGCCTCACCCTCATCTTCTCTAACCTGATCAAGGTTGGCGATGTAGTTGAGGTATCGGGACAGATTGGCCGAGTGGAGAGTGTGGGAATGAGGTTTACAGTTTTGGTGAACCTCCATGGCCAGCGTGTGCACCTGCCCAACAGGAATATTGGTGTAATCAGCCAGTTTCGGGGTGGCTGTATTCGGGCCTATATCGACTTTCAGGTGCCGGAAGAAGCGACGGGAAGGAGCATCATGCAGGCGGTTACCCCGCTTGCCAATGCACTCTACATGCAGCACAAAGCGATTGTGATGGAAAAACCTGAAAACTTTGGTATTCAAAAAACAATGAAGGGCGGCTGGAGGTTTATCCGGTATAAAATCAATCTCTGGCCCGGACAGGGAGCACTCGTTGAGACCAACTTCAGAAAGATGGCGCTGGCTCGCTTGAGAACCATCTATCCCGATTATTCCGACTGGATGATCAACATCACCTACCGTTCAGAGCGCTTTGTAATGAAAGAGGGTGAACTGATTGATGCCGGTGATAGCGAAGAGCCAAAGACAGATACAACCTAATCCGCATCGGAGAAATTGAATTGAGTGATAAATTAGGGCCTCTTGAGTTGAAGAATCTACTTCTTACTGATAAAGATCAGAGCCGTATTGGTCTCTTCAGCCAGTGTAAGGGCAATGTTGCCAAATGCTTTTTCATTTTTACCGGGTTTGCCCAGTCCCATAATCACCAGATCATGTTCAGAAGCCTGTTTGATCAGTTCAGCTTTTACATCATCCGCAGGAATGATATGTACCTGCGTCTTACCGGGAATGATACGGCCTGCAAAACGTGAAAGCCTTGACTGGTTCTTTTGAATGGTTTCCGTGGGTGTATTTGAAGGTAGTAATTGAATGAATGTTATTTCCGGCTGAGAGGCTCGCCAGAGACTGGCAGCAACACGGGCGCGGAGTGTATCATGGCTTTGAAAGCCGGCTACGGGGATAAGTACTTTGCGAGCATCTGTGATTTTCCATCCGCTGAATGGCTGACGAAAGACCACCACATCAGACTTCACGTTCCTCACCAGCTTTTCAAGATTCTGATTGGTCTGAATATCGTTCAGGTCGCTCAACCCAAGCAACAAACTTCGGCAGTTGTGCACTTTGGCAACCCGTTCAATCTCTTCCCAGGGGTGTTCGGCAATGGTGGTGAGTGTATCGGGGCGTAATCCGGAGTCAAACGCAGCTTTTAAGGCATATTGAGTGACATCACGGCTTGATATAAGTCGCTTGTCGGTATCATCTTTTTCGGTGCTTGGTATCACAATCGAAAGCAGCAAAACACGTCCAACAACAGGCGGTGCCAGAGCATTTGCCACAAAAACCATCGACTCTGCATTGGCCGGATTCGAGATCGGAAGAAGCACAAGCGGGCTCAATCCCCTCAATCGCATCAGATCCGGATCAAGTGCTTGCTCGGAGGCTTCAATAGCCTGGGCTTTTTTCACAAAAAATGATACGAAAAGAACGGAGCCGGTAAGAAGCCAAAGAAGCGAGATGATGCCGGCAGCCGGCACCATGATGGCCTGAAACAGTGCCAGCCCGATACAGGCCACCATTCCAATAATTGGAAGAAAAGGGAAATATGGAGCCCTGAAGGTTTCACTCTTGGCATATCCTCGGTTTCGCATCAGAATCATGATCAGATGCGCCAAAGCGAAGGTGATCAGAAAAATTAAACTTGAAGCCGCACCGGCAGCTGCAACATCGGGCAATATCAAAACAAGAAGTGCTACAATTCCGGATGTAACCAATATGGATGTAACGGGTGTGCCATATCTCTCATCAATATTGGAGAGGTGATGGGATAACGTACGGTCGTTCGCCATTTTCAATGAGATCCGGGAAGCCGCAAACAAGTTAGCCTGCAGTGCCGAGAGCATCGAAAAGATACCGGCAACCAATACCAGCCAGAAACCAAAAGCCCCGAGATAATTTTGAGCTGCAACAGCCAATACCGTTTCCGGGTTCTCCTTACTCATCTCAGTAATCGATTCACCAGGCAACACCCCAACGGTAGACATCACAAAAAGCAGTGGAAGATAGACGGCTAGTCCAACTGCGAGTGTGCCCACCATCGCTTTCGGAATAGTCTTTTCGGGGTTTTTGATTTCACCGGCGGCAGAACCGATTAAATCAAATCCCTGCATTGCGATAAAGGTGTAGCCCATGGCAGCAATCACTCCGCTGAAACCACCCGTAAAAAAGGGGGCCAGACTCTCTGTGATGTGCGAAAAAGGCGTTTGAACGAAGACCGCAAGTCCGCCGGCGATAAGTACCGCAAATACAAGAAGTTTACCGATGTTGATAAACGCGCCGCCATCGCCTGTACTTCTTGTCAATTTAAACGTGAAGTATCCGATGGCTCCAAGAGCCAACAAAACAGGCAGCATGCCCATATCAAATAGTCCTTCAAAACCACTGAGTGGAATCTGCTGAAGTGCAAACACCGCAAAGGCACCAAATCCCAGCGCATAGAGCACCGCCGCTACCAAGGAGGCGAACCAAACAATCCACCCCACACCGAATGCAACCTGCAGCGAAAGAGCTTTCTTTGCATATGTGTAGGTTCCACCAGATTGCGGATTGGCAGAGGCCATCTCGGCAAAACTGAGTGCCGTGATCAAAGCGATTCCTCCGTTAATCACAAAGGCCAGGATTGCCGACGGACCACTCACCGCAAATGCTACACCCGCAAGGGCAAGTATTCCGCCCCCAACCATAGCACCAACACCAATTCCCAAGGCTCCGAAAAGGCCGATTGTGCGTTCAGCAGATGAAATGTTCTGGCCCGTATTCAATAGATCGATACTATTTGAAAAAGTTTTAGTAAGAGAGGGTGATCAACAGTTCTATGAAGAGCCGAACTTATTTCCAAGTCAGGATTTTAAATAATAGTTCGTTGATTTGCAATAAGATAGCTGATCAGATCTTATTTCTCACTCTTAATTCGAAAATTAGAAAGGTAAATGGAATTCCATCTTCTCTCTAAAATTCATTCAGGATTGTCTTCCCAAGTAATTATGTTTATTCACCTTGGATTAAAAAGTTGCTGTTGCGATAGCCTGATCGGATTATGTTAATCCTTGCTCCTTATCCCCTTCACCCTCATTGGGCAGATAGCTGATTGTACGCTGCGGGAACGGAATTACGATACCCACTTTGTCGAATCTCTTTTTAATTGACTCAATCACATCACACTCCATTACAAACGCATTTGGAGGATCGGAGGCCCAAGCCCATGCTCTTAGATTTACAGATGAGTCTCCAAGCGACATCATGCGCACAAGAATTCGGGGGGTTCCATTTTCGATATCTTCCGGTGTGCGATTGTCGATGTTAAGAGGATGCGCAGCTGCCTCTTCAGCCATGATCTTTTTGGCAAGGTCGATATCTGAGCCGTAGCTGATACCGATATCGATAAGCTTACAAATCTTTGTATCTGCAAAATTGGAGTTGATCAAAATCTCGTTGCTGATGATTGAATTCGGGATAATGATTCTCTGATTCTCAAAGTTTCGGATCACCGTATGGCGCAACCCTATATCCTCAACAACCCCCCTCATACCATCCCGAAAAGAGATTCGGTCGTTGATCTGATAGGGCTTGGAGATTACAATAAATACTCCGCTGATGATATTCCCCAATGCCTGCTGTGATGCAAAACCGACCGCAATAGCAAGAATACCGGCACCACCGGCAAGTGAAAGTGCAACCGGCTTTAAAAACTCAATCTTCGAAATCGCAAAACTGAAACCGACCAGATAGATAATGATAGAAATGGAGTGCTGAAGAAACTTGTAGGTTGTGATATTTTCGCCACCCCGCTCAATATTACGATTCATAAAACTGAGGTAGATCGACTTGGCAAGTTTTGCGATAACTGCCGTCATCACAATGATAAAAATTACCTGAATCAAAACTTCATAATCGCGGTAAATCTCGTTCAGCATATTAGCAGCCATAAATTAAATTGATTTGTAGTACAGATCAGCCACAATCATCTGAAAGTACGAAAAAATCGGAATTGAACTGAAGCTTACTCCTGATCGGGCGGCTCAACCTGTTCCGGCATCTCCGGTTCGGGTACCGCGTCGGGATCCACCTCAATCAGTCTGGGCGGGAAGGTTAGTTCCACCTCGGAGGTAAAGCCTTCCCGTACCGGTATTCTCCTCATGATTGCGTATGGCTCCGGTTTGACGTAGGGATCGATCCTTCCGGCATTCCACTCCCCGTCTCCATTCAGATCCTCAAATATTCTCGCTTTATACTCCAGAGGCGGAAGGTTATCGATCTCAATCGACGTGCCCGTAAAGGTGGTATCAACAAGTATGCTGTTGTCGAGATCGGTTACCCGAAGTCGTTTTGGCACCTGCGGATCGGTATTAATCACCTCAAACTCAATGCCACCAAGCTGATTTCGCTGCCAGATATCGGGGTTGATCCGTTCCCGGTCCGATTCCCACGGGTTCCAGACCCTGAATTCGTATCGGAGACCACTCTCCCATCGCTCATTCCGGGGTAAAATACGGAGTATATGGCGATCTATCTCAACAGCTTCCCACTCGTTAAACTGCTGATCCCCCTCAAAAACCTGAAGTGAGTCTACAATGGAATCATCATCAATAAACTTGGTGTACTTGATTTCAAGAGGTTCATCGGGGAAGAGTCCGCTGCCGGAGTTGTGCGATACGGTACGAAGCCCTGTGGTGTCTTCCTGTGCAGACCCCGTGAATGGTGAGAAATCGATGCGGAGTCTGTTACCCGCTTCATCCGTAATCCCGGATGGACTCAGGGTAAATATCTGATCTTCCGGCAGTGCATCATCCGTCTGGGCAAACAGAACATTCGGATCTTCTATCGGTGAATAGAGAGGATAGGCCATGGTAAACTCGTTTCCAAGCGTATCGGTAACGGCAATCCGGCTGTCGGAGTCCCAGACAACCTCTTCCGAGAGGCGAAGTCTCAGCCGTCGTTCAGAAAGAAGCCCCACTCCATCAATTCTTGGTGATACGGTATCGGGCCGGGTGTAGTAGAGTGTACCGAGGTCGAATGTATCTCCGCGACCCAACTCAAACTTCTCCTGCATAAAGGGTTGAGCTCTCTCCCGTTCACGGTCCCAACGCCTGTTTCGGTTCAGGTCATCAACCCAGAAAGCCTTGTAAGTACCCTCGCTCAGGTAACCAAAATTAAAGGTGCCAGATGTATCGGTTTGAGCTACGTAGCGGGCTCTTTCATTCAGATCAACCGGCTCACGGTAGAGAAAGACCCTCATCCCGCTTTCTCGCTCGCCGGTATCCGCCTTGATCAGCCTCCCCGTCACTTCTCCATCATCCAGAACATCTCCGGTAGATAGTGCGAGGTCGAAAGAGCTGTCCATCTTGTTGTTGTTGGTGTCGGTAACATCAACACCCACCTTCACAACAATGGTGGTGTTCTCTGGCAGCGGACTCTCAAAAGAGACGGTGGCTGAACGTCGGCTGAAGCTGATATCAAAATCGATGGCCAGATCGGGTTCGATGCTCACATTCTGGCGAAATGAGTTGCGGTCTACAAACTGATCGAATCGAAATGTCACCTCTGTACCATCAAAATTGGTGGTGCCGTTTTGAGGTGAGGTACCAATAACGGTTGGTCCTTGCCTGTCGGGTGGACCTCCGGTTGGGGCAACAGGCGTTGCACAGCTGTAGAGAAGCAGAGCTGTGGCGAATCCAAACAGAAGCCAGAGGCTCAGGGTATAGCGTTTAGTCATTCCTGGTTCTTTTTAAAAATGCGCTCAAATATACACTTTTTTGCCATGGCTACGGAATGTTTTCAGAACGGAACAGATCTGCTCTGCGTATATGGCAGGCAGGGATTTTGATTCAGATGGAATGAACACTTTGTATATTGTGTTTTTGGTAGCAAACAACAGCTAAATTTAACCATAAACAAGGTTTAATCGTCATGGCCGAAGAACCCCGATCGATACGGCTCGCCCCTTCACAACTATCTCTATTTTGGTGGTACCTGCTTGGGGTGCTGCTGATTCCACTTCTTGGTATCGGGCTGATCGTTATCTATCGAACCTACAGATCCATTCGGGATGTTGAATATATTATCACGGATCGGACCATCGAGTCGAAAGATTCGAAGGTGAGTGAAAAGATTGACCTGGCCAATATTCGAAGTGCTAAAGTAAGACAGCGATGGATTGACAAAAAGCTGGGTTTGGGTGATTTGATTCTGAAGACGGAGACCCGAACGGTAACGCTATTGGGACAGGAGGATCCCGAAAGGCTTTCTGAGATGATTCGCCAGGCTGTGGAATCAGAGCGAGAGCGGATTGAGAGCCTCAAAAAGAAGCCAAAACCTAAAGTTGAGACCAAACCGGGCCGAACCGACCGAATCGATTATCTGACCGGACTATGGCAGCAGGGGTTGCTGTCTGATGAGGATTTCAAGAAAGAGAGAAAGCACTTCGAGTAAAGAAAAACAGGTTAACCACAATGAAGACAAAGGTATCTTGATGAGCTTCGTGTTTCTCCGTGGCTTTTTTTTATTTCACTCGCAGTCTCGATGACTGAATGTGCTCTCTCAATTATCGACCACCACCACACAGATCCTTCTCTCCGTTCGCTTTGCTCACTTCGATCAGGATGACACTCTCACCCTATTACAAAGGCGGCGTTTCAGTATTTAAGGTTTGCAGTATTCGTTTAACGCCGCAGAAGTGGAATAAGGAAGAGGCCGGGTTTGACAGAATCTGGTTCTTGGTGTGATACTTATACCCGGCCGTTTACAACAACTGACCAAGTCATCCTGAATGGAACGAGCGCAGCGAGTGAAATGAAGGATCTGTAAGGGAGGGGATTTGAGATTCTGACAGATATTATTGCCACCGAGGCACAGAAAACTCAGTGCTTATTTGTGGTTCAATGAGCGTTGGTATCCAGGTTCACCATCTTGGATACGGTCTTGACGATGATTTTCAGATCGAGGAAGAAGTTGTTCTTCTGAACATAGATAAGGTCGTAGTCTGTACGCTTCCGCATATGGTCATCATCCAGAGTGCCGCCTCGATAGCCACGTACCTGTGCAAAACCGGTGATTCCCGGACGAACAGTATATCGGTAAAAGAAATCTTCAAAATTGTTGTTCCAATAGGAGCACTCTTCGATCGGGTAAGGGCGCGGACCCACCAGGCTCATCTCTCCCCTGAATACATTGATGATTTGAGGCAATTCATCCAGATTGAGCAGACGCAGGAAACGTCCAAAAGGAAAAACCCGGCTGTCGTTCTGAGTGGTAATGTCGGGTGTACCGTTCTCCCTTTTGATCTCGATGTTGTGCATAGTCCGGAACTTATAGCAGATAAACGGGATACCGTTCTTGCCTGTTCGCTCCTGTTTGTAAATTACGGGACCACGGGAGGTGAGTTTAATTCCGAGAGCGATAATTGGATAGAGCGCTATGAAGGCGAGAAGTCCAAACACACCAATGGCCAGATCCAAAATTCTCTTTCCGCGGTACTGCCGCACAGAAAGGTTCTGAAATTTTGATGGAAGGTATTTTGGTCTTGCAATGCGGTTTTGTGTGCCGGTTGCCGCTTCTTTCTCCAGCCTCTCTTTAACCGTCAGGGGGTTGCCTACAGATATATCCATTATCCGGATTATTTACAGAGTATTTACAAACAGCTAAAATAGTGTGTTTCAGACTCAAATCCAATCAATAACCCAGCCTGCTAAAACTGATTATTTTCATACGTTCCAACATCTTCAGAACGTCTCCTGATATTTTTGGATCCGGGCTATAATTGCTTATCGCTTTTTCCTTGGAAATCTTAAACAGATAGTGGCCTTTGTGGTTTAACCACGGAGGACGCGAAGATTTTGCGAAGGTCACAAATTATAACCTTTCTGACCTTTTTGGTTAATTAACCGTAGCGACCGCGGTGTAGGCGCTGAGGTCGCAGTGTGTTTAATAAGATATTTCCTCAGCGTTCTCCGCGACTACGCAGCGCTCTCAGCGGTTAAAAAAGGGTAGAAAATTATTTAGATCCATTTTGAGGCTCTTGGATCTGTTTAACCACATTGAACACAAAGAAATAATTATGACCTTCGTGAAACCATAGATCCTGGTTTGGTTTAACCGCAACGGGCGCGAAGAAGGCGCTGAGGTCGTAGCGTGTTTAAAAAGATATTTCCTCAGCGTTCTCCGCGACTACGCAGCGCTCTCAGCGGTAAAAAAAAGGGTAGAAAATTATTTAGATCCATTTTGAAGCTCTTGGATCTGTTTAACCACATTGAACACAAAGAAATAATTATGACCTTCATGAAACCATAGTACCTAGTTTGGTTTAACCGTAGCGGGCGCTGAGGGCGCGGCAAGTATAATCATAACCAAAAACCTTGTGACCGTTGTGGTTACCTCACTCCCCTCTCCATTTTTGGAGTATTACTAACGGAATGAATTTCGGGGCTTCAACGAGGTAGCGGCCGGCAAGCCTTCCGGGTTCTTTGATCAGCCGATAGAGCCACTCCAGGCCCGCTTTCTGCATCCAGACGGGTGATCTGGTGATTCGACCCGCCGCCACATCAAATGCGGCGCCAACTCCGATCGCAACTTTCACCTTTAGCCTATCCATATTTTCTACAATCCAGAAATCCTGTTTTGGAGCTGTGAGGCTAACCCACAGTATGTCTGCTCCTGATCGATTGATCATCTCCACCATCTCATGACTCTCCTCTTCAGAAAATCTCTCTCTGAATGGCGGCGAGTAGGTTCCCTTCACCTCCAGATCCGGGTAGTTAGATTTTAGCTTTTTGGCAAGCTGATCGGCAACACCCTCTCCAGCACCCATAAAAAAGAAGGAGTGCCCCCTTTCAGCCGCTATCTCTGCATATTGAGGCAGCAGATCAAGACCGGTAACCCTTCCGCGAATCGGTTTTCCAAGCCATTTTGAGGCCCACACCACCGGCACACCATCGGCCGTTACGATTTCGGCACTGTTGTAGATGTCGCGCAGATTATCATCATCTTTTGCCCAGAGAAGGCAGTTTACCGGCGTCACACAAATTCGAAGCTTTTCACCATTATCAACGGCATCGGCCATGCGCTGCATCGTCTCGTCCAGATTGTAGCGGCTCACCAGCGTACCCAGCACGGATACCCTCTCATCCCTGTTACGCTCCATCTACCCTCCTCCTCACTTCTGCGGCCTCTTCATAGATCTTCATCAGCTGGCTGTAGTTTCGGTCCGGAGTGTAGCACCTTTCATAATCTTTCCGCGCTGCTCCCGATAACCTCTCTCTGAGCTCCGGATTTGAAGTGATCAACTCCACCTTCTCTGCCAGATCACCTGTCTCACCGCTTCGGTAGTGGAGACCGTCTTGGCCGTCATTCACAAGATCAGCGTGATTGCCGATATCTGCGGTGATAACCGGGCAACCCAGCGCCTTCGCCTCCAGTATCGTCATCGGCATCCCTTCGTACCATCGGGATGGGAAGATCAGTGCCAAAGAAGCTCTCATACGGCTTAGAAGCTCATCCCTGTCGATAGATCCAAGCCACTTTATCGAATGATTATGGACCGATAATTTTTCGAGGTACTCTTTCTTAGTCCCATCACCTGCAATATATAGCGGAGTTTGTATTTTTTCATTTATCCATGCCTCAACAAGTTCATCAATCCCCTTCTCCTCCTCAATTCGACCTGCAAATAGAATTCCCGGTTCACTATCAGAGTCGGCTGAGGGGTTCATTTCCGGCAGTGGATCGCGAATAAAATTTGGCTTGACGGCTATTCGCTCTTCCGGAATCCCACCCTCCGTGAATTTTCGCTTTGCGAAGTTGGTTAGCGCGATGAGCCGATCAGGTACACGGCCCCACGTTCCCTTATTCCTGTGGGTCTCGATCATTCTGGCCACTACGGCTGTCTGCAGTGGAGAGCCGCGATAGGCACCCGAGGCTACCGCACGGTAGGCGCTCCCTTTGAGGGTGCTCTCATCCACTTCGCCACGG
>JAFIFA010000057.1 GCA_020832225.1 Balneolaceae bacterium | reverse complement strand
GCGAATGTCTGTTATATCTTCATTCAGGTAGCGCTTCAGATTACGGACATTGTTCCACCTCCGTGCCCCATCAACATCCCAGACAAATGAGTGTGCCGACGGCCCGAACCCAAGGTAATTCTTATGGCTCCAGTAGCTGCTGTTGTGTACCGCCTCTTTTCCCGGTTTTGAGAAATTACTCACCTCATATTGTTGAATACCCGCTTTACCCAGCTTTTCCCGGACCAGGTCGAAGTGACTTGCCACCTCTTCATCTTCAGGCGGGCTGATTCGGCCAAGCTCAACTTGTTTTCCCAGCCTGGTTCCCGACTCCACGGTAAGGGAATATGCTGAGACATGTGGTGGGGAGTAGGAGAGCAGCGTAGCCAGATCCTCTTCAAGCATATTGAGGGTTTGGCCGGGATTACCGTAAATAAGGTCGGCGGTGTATGAAGGGAAGTTCGCGCTTCGAAGTGCTTCAAGAGCCTTTATCGCTTCTTCTGAGGTGTGAGCACGGTTCATAAAGGTGAGAATCTCGCTCTGAAACGATTGAATTCCCATGCTTGCCCGATTCACCCCAAAACCACGGATTAGTTCAAGATAGTCTGGAGTTACATCATCCGGATTGAGCTCCATTGTCACCTCTTGAGCATCAATTTGAAATATATCGTGGAGAGTTTCAAAGATCTTTTCGAGCTGTCTTTCCCTTAAAAGAGACGGGGTACCGCCGCCAAAATAGATCGTCTCTATCTTATCGCCGGAGAGCGGGGAGTTTTCGTATGAGCGAATCTCTCTCACAAGAGCCTCAACAAAAGGATCTTTCAACTCTCCGCGGGTGAGAAAGTAGAAGTCACAATAGCTGCAGGCCTGCCTGCAGAATGGAACGTGGATATAGATGCCGGACATCCGGACTCGGGGCTGATAACATCGGGAAACCTAACTTTCGGTTCCCTCTGTCATGTTTAAATTAATCTCTCGGAGTATAGAAAGGGTTCTCATCATAGGTGTCCACCCTTCGGTAGGCACGCTGATACTTCACATAGTTGGCTGCCGATTGACGGATCGACCCAATTTCCTTCTCCGTCAATTCTCGTACCGCTTTTGCCGGAGAGCCCATGTAGATATAGCCGCTTTTCAGCGTCTTGCCCGGCGGAACCAGGCTGCCTGCAGCAACAATTACATCGCTCTCAATCACCGCTTCATCCAGAATAGTAGCGTGAATACCAATCAAAACCCTGTCATGAATAGTGCAGCCGTGAACCATCGCATTGTGGCCGATCGTAACATCGTCACCAATTTTTGTTGGCCCGGTCTGATTCATCACGTGAATAGTGGCGTTATCCTGCAGGTTGGTACGTTCACCAAGTTCAATCCAGTTCACATCGCCGCGAATCGTGGCGTTAAACCAGATCGAGCTATCGGCTCCAATTGTAACATCCCCTATAATATCTGCGCTGGGTGCTACAAATACGGAGTCATCAAATTGGGGAGACCGATTCAGGAATTCATAGATCATCGTTTAGTTGGACCGATACATATAGAGTTCAACAATAGAACGAAACTGCTCGTAGCTTTGCGGATTTTGACGCAAACGCTGGCCATTAATGAAGAAGGTTGGTGTTGCGTTAACCTGACGTCTCACTCCCTCTTCTCGCTGTGAATTTACACGGTTGCGAATACTTTCTGAGTCGCGATCTGCGAGGAACTGATCCATGTCAAGGCCAATCTGTTCAGCAAAATCGTTGAAGTGCTCCTCAGCTCCGCCACTGGACCATACTTCCTGATATTCAAAAATCAGATCATGCATCTCACGGTAACTATCCTGTTCCCGTGCAGCTTCTACAGAACGTGCTGCAAGATCAGCAAACTGGTGTCCGCTCAGCGGAAAATGACGATACTCGATCTCAATCAGATCACCAAATTCGCGCTTCAGCTCTTCCTGAGCTCCCACATATGCCTTACAAGCCGGGCACTGATAGTCACTGTATTTCAGAATAAATACTTCTTGTGGCTCACCACTTTGAGCCTGTGAATTGGCAGCCCCACTTTCATTGCTCAAGCCAAAATAGAGAGCAATACCTGCAACGGCGATAAATACCGCAAACGCGGCGATCTGTAGTGTTTTCTTATTCATGATGGGTGATGTTGGTAGTCAATGTTTGTATAGAGGATGGATAACGGTATAGATAACAATTCATTCTCATAGAAATACTATGCAGTAGCACGATCAAGTTTTGACTTGTAGGCCATTGCGTAGATCTTCATCTGTTTCACCATGGAGGCGAGACCGTTGGATCTTGTGGGAGAGAGGTGCTCCTGCATTCCTATCTTTTTGATAAAAAATGGCTCGGTGTTGAGGATGGTATCCGGGGTTTCTCCGGAATAGAGACGCACCATGAGTGCAACGAGTCCTTTTGTGATCGCTGCATCGCTGTCTGCTTTGAAAATAACCCGTTTCTCGTCCAGTTCGGTATGGAGCCACACCTGAGATTGGCATCCGCGAACCAGATTTTCATCCTTCTTCTGCTCTTCGGGCAGGGGATCGAGTTTCTGACCGAGCTTAATGATATGCTTATAGCGCTCCGGCCAATCACTTAGTAGTTCAAATTCGCGAATAATACGCTGCTGCTTTTCGTCGATAGTCATGGTTCAATTTTTTTCCAAATATACGAAATTCAGCAGCTATTCTCTTAATCGATCACCTACTTTGAGCTGTGTTCGGAAGAGATCTCCGTGGAGACCGCACCTTTGATCGCCTCTACAGCTGATCGGTCAGCATCCCAATCGGGTTTGGCATAGTCGATCACTTCGATGTATCCACCATCTCTGCTTTTGATGCGGAACTGCTCTGTATTTGGCTTCCCTTCAAGAACGGTTTGAAGGTGATTTTGTAGTTTATTGATATCCTCAGCATGTACGATTGCGTCCATGGTAAGCGTTCGTGCTTCATCCAGGGAGATGCCGGTCACTTTGCTGAAACTGTCTGAGACATAATCGAAGCGGAACTTTTCACCACCCGACGCCTCAAGCTTATAGCGAAACTCCTGTGCATCATCAAAAGAGCTGTCGAAACTACCGCCACGTTTGGATAGCATGGCCATAATTCGCTTCTGCAGGGATTTATTCTCAAATGCGATACGGACAATAATCTGACCATTCGACTGGAGAAGCCGAGCATTCGCCTTCACCTCTACGCTGGCTTCTTTCTTATTAATGAATTCCAGATCGTAGGAGACATTATCAAAGTCGCTTGGTTTGAATGAGTCGAACCGGTGGCGGAATGTCTCAACATCCTCATCTGAGAGCAGATCCCAGATTTTTTGCTTTTTCAGCTCTTCATCATCAAAACCGAGCAGATCGCGAAATGCCTTGTTAGACGTAACAATGTTGCCCTGTTCATCCACGTCGATGAGCGTCTTCTTGCTCTCTTCGGTGAGTTTATCAAATTCTACATTGGTATCAACAACACGCCTCTCAGATCTCTTACGCTCCGTGATGTCGTGCTGATAGGATACCCAATGTGTTATCTCACCTTTGCTATCTGTGAGGGGATGGATGTCCCACTGGTTGATAAATTCTGTTCCATCTTTTCTGTAGTTAACCGTATGTCCAAAGAAGGCCTGACCGTCTTTCAGCCTCTGCTTCAGCTTGTCCAGTACAGCTCTATCTGTCTTCGGACCTTGGAGAATTCTTGGAGTCTTTCCAATCACCTCTTCCCGGCCATAGCCGGTCATTCGTGTAAATCCATCATTTACATAAATAATTTTTGGTCCCGGCTTTTCCAGCGTGAGCTCTGTAATTAGAATTGAGTCGTAATCACTCTTGATCGCTCTCTCAAGCAGGTTCAATCGCTGTTTACTGGTATGACTCTCCGCCCTGAGTGCGTCAAAAGCATTTTTCAGCTTTTTATAAGACTCTTCATCTTTTGCGCACGATTTAATGATTTCTTCCAGATGGTCCATAGATATACGGTATTATTCAACTGATACTGATTTCAGGCATCGGATAGCTCTTATCCTGTCACCTCCCAACATTAGACGCCATAAACATTCAATTCATTCAGGATCATTCCATAAAATTAAAAGTTCCTGAAAAGCCTAATTCCCAAACCCTTATACAGTATCTATCGAAAAAATCAGCTCTCTTTGAGAATAATTTTCGCGATCGTTTGAAGCTGCATGTTCGAGGTTCCCTCATAAATCTTGCCAATTTTGGAATCACGGAAATACTTTTCGACCGGATACTCCTTCACATAACCATAGCCCCCAAAGAGATCGATCGCCATGGAGCTGAGGTTTTCAGCCACTTCTGAGCTGTAGTATTTCGCCATAGCGGCCTCTTTCAGGAAGGGCTGTCCATTCTCTTTCATTCGTGCGGCGTTGTAGACCAGCAGACGGGCCATCTCCAGTTCGGTTGCCATTCGGGCAAGCTGAAACTGAACACCCTGAAAGTCTGCAATCGATTTACCAAACTGCTTTCGCTCCTTTGTATAGGAGAGGGATGCATCCAGTGAAGCTTGTGCGATACCGATCATCTGGGCACCAATACCAATCCGACCCTCATTCAGTGTTTCGATTGCCACTTTATACCCTTTACCTACCTCACCAAGAACATTCTCTTTCGGCACTCTTACATCCTCAAGCAGAAGCTCGCAGGTAGAGCTGGCCCGGATACCCAGCTTGTTCTCTTTCTTGGAGATCGAGAAGCCCTCCATTCCCCGCTCTACAATAAAGGCGGTGATGCCCTTGTAACCCGCTTCCGGGTTCACGTTTGCGAAAACGAGAAAAATATCTGCTTCATTGGCGTTGGTAATCCAGAGCTTGGTGCCGTTCAGTATATAGGCGTCGCCATCCTCTTTGGCAGAACATTTAAGCGCAAATGCATCGCTCCCCGATCCCGCTTCAGAGAGACAGTATGCTCCCACTTTTTCTGTAGCAAGCAGTGGCAGGAACTTCTCCTTCACCGCTTCAGAACCCCAGTTGAGAAACGCATTATTAACCAGCGTGTTCTGAACATCCATAAATACACCGACGGATGCATCCACCCTGGAGATCTGCTCAATCGCAACGATACTCATCATAAACGTACCGCCCCCGCCCTGATACTTTTCAGGAATTTCAATTCCCATAAGCCCCATCTCAAAAAACTCCTTGATGAGCCCCTCATCCAGTTTTGCGGCCTCATCCATTTCATGCACTTTTGGCTTGATGGAAGACTCAGCAAAATCGGAGGCCGCATCACGCAGCATCTGTTCATCTTCTGTAAGTTGAGTGAGTGGCGGCATCAGGTTCATCGTTTCGGACATTGGAATCGGGTTATTATAGTTGATAAATCGTTTTACAGGGCAACAGCTGCGATTCCTATCGAATTCCACAGCTCTGGTTCCCTCTTTTCAGGTGCTTAATATAGAGATTTGTAAGCGCTTTTTCGCAATCGAAATTCAGCACCCCGGTTAGGTAAGTAGTGCTCTGCTCCCTATTTTACCGAACTACAAGAAGGTACAAAAATTGAATAACAGTGATGAAGCCCCGGCAGAATAATTCGCTCTTTTCCGAGTTTCCTCCCGTATCCCTTCGAGAGTGGGAGAAACAGATCACATCGGACCTGAAAGGTGCCGATTACCGAAAAAAACTGAAGTGGAACACATTGGAGGGAGTTGAACCCCTTCCATTCTACAGAGAAGATGATCTCAAAAACCTTCCTGCGGCAGCTGCTTCTCCCGCTTCGGCAGGTGAATGGATGCGCACCGAACCGATATATGAATCCGATATTGAGACCATTTCCAGGAACATTCAGCAGGGACTTGAGTCCGGAATGAACTCTTTCCGGATTAAGGCCGGGTTTCAGCCCGACCTCAAAGGTCTGACCGGGACAGAGCTTAACTCTCACGATCAGTTTGAGCGAATTTTTCCTCCGGCTGCCAACCGTTCATACAGTGTTCTTTTTGATTCCGGCCAGGCCACTCCCGCCATCCTTTCTTTTGCCTCCAAACAGCAACACCTGAAGGGATCCCTATTCCGTTTTGATCCACTTTCAGATATGGCTCGTAGTGGCATTCAGGCTTTTCCCGATCGATCACTGAGGAAAATTGTCCCTCAATTGATAGAGCAGAAGAGTTTTCGCACTCTTTGTGCAGACGGGCTTTTTTGGCACAGTGCCGGTGCCACGATCGTACAGGAGATCGCCATATCGCTCTCTGTAGCTTCTGAGTTTATACTTCTTGGTGGTGATGAGAATACCGACCAAGCGGTAAATTCAATATGGGTGCAGCTCTCGGCCGGACCTCTCTACTTCCCGGAAATTGCCAAGATTCGCGCCATCCGATTGCTATGGAGAAATTTACTGAATGGCTACGGACTCGACCCGGACACTTCGCTTTTTATCCACTCCATCACCTCACCGCAGAACAAAACCCTTTCCGATCCCCACAACAACATGCTTCGCAACGTCACCGAGGCGATGGCAGCTGTTTTGGGCGGCACCGATTCACTGGAGATCACTCCGTTTGATGCCGGTTTCAGCAAACCCGACAACCGCTCCCGCCGAACAGCCAGGAATATCCACCATATCGTAAAAGAGGAGGCCTATCTCGGCCGTGTTACAAATCCGGCTGCAGGCTCTTACTACATTGAACAGCTAACCGATCAGATCGCAAAAGAGGCATGGGACTTTTTCAGGCAAATTGAAGAGAAAGGTGGTATTTCTGAGGTCATTAGAAGTGGCTGGATCAGGGAAGCTGTTTTGCAGTCGGCAGAAGAGAAAGCATCTGCCTATTCAAAAAGGAAGAGAATATTGACCGGTACCAATAACTATCCCGATCCCGAAGAGAGAATCAGTCCGCCTTTAGACCCGAATGCGGACAAAACGCCAGCAGATATCTCGTTTTCAGATGGTGGGATGATATCAGATCGTCTAATACAGGATATCCTGACAGAGGCGGAAAATGGAGAGCCTTTGACAAAGCTATCAAGCCATTGGCTATCCAAACCTGAATCAGTTTGTGAACCTCTGCCTGAATTTCATGCAGGTAGTCTGTTTGATTCGATCAGGCTGAAGATTCAGAACATTGAAAAGGATAGCGGCAGATCATTTTCCGCCGCCTGTATTCCTATTGGCCACCCTAAATGGCGAACTGCAAGAGCAACATTTGCCCGCAACCTGATCGGCTGTGCCGGTATCGAGGTTTCTACTCCTGCCGGCTATGGCACACTCGAGGATGCCTTCAGCGATACCGACCTTGCCAATCACGACATCTTTGTCCTCTGCAGTTCAGACGAAGAGGCGATCGATTTCGCTCCCGAATTTGCGAGAAAATTCAGGGGGCACGGTATCCTGATTCAGGCAGGCAACCCGGGCAGTAACAGAGAGCAATTTGAGAAGGAGGGTATTGGGCATTTCATCTATAACGGGATGGATATGCGCTCATTTTTGAACTCCCTCGCTGATCTGTTGATTCAAAAGCCGGAGGAGGCATAATGCGACGACCCGATTTTTCAAACATACCATACAACCGTTTTTCAAAGTCCTCGAACTCCCAAAGCCCAATTTCTGAAGGGGGTGAAATATGGGAGACTCCGGAGAAAGTTCCCGTAAAGCGTCAGTTCAGCAAAGAAGATATCAGAGAACTCGATCATCTAAATTTTGCTGCCGGCATTCCTCCCTATCTTCGCGGCCCCTACTCCACGATGTACAACGTACGGCCGTGGACGATCCGTCAATATGCCGGTTTCTCCACCGCTGAGGAGTCGAACGCCTTCTATCGCCGCAATCTTGCCGCAGGCCAAAAAGGGCTCTCTGTTGCCTTCGACCTTGCCACACATCGTGGTTACGACTCCGATCACCCAAGAGTGACCGGTGATGTTGGAAAAGCGGGGGTTGCCATCGACTCTATATTGGATATGAAGCTCCTGTTCGATCAGATTCCGCTCGATCAGATGTCGGTTTCGATGACGATGAACGGAGCGGTAATTCCCGTGATGGCCTTCTTCATTGTTGCCGCTGAGGAACAGGGAGTTCCACCCGAGAAGCTGAGCGGAACCATCCAGAACGATATTCTGAAGGAGTTCATGGTGCGCAACACCTATATCTATCCTCCTGAACCATCGATGAGGATTATCGGCGATATCTTTGAATATACATCAAAAAGAATGCCTCGGTTTAACTCGATCAGCATCAGCGGCTATCATATGCATGAGGCGGGAGCAACGGCCGACATTGAGCTCGCCTACACCCTGGCAGACGGCCTGGAGTATGTGCGTCGCGGTGTGGATGCAGGATTAAAGATCGATGACTTCGCACCCCGGCTCAGCTTTTTCTGGGCGATCGGGATGAATCACTTTATGGAGATCGCCAAGATGCGCGCGGGCAGAATGCTCTGGGCAAAGATGATCAAACCGTTTCAGCCTGAAAATCCGAAATCGCTCTCCCTTCGCACTCACTGCCAAACATCCGGCTACAGCCTTACGGAGCAGGACCCTTATAACAACATCGCCAGAACCTGTATTGAAGCGATGGCGGCAGCGCTGGGCCACACCCAGTCGCTCCATACCAACGCGTTGGATGAGGCAATTGCGCTTCCCACAGACTTTTCAGCACGAATCGCCAGAAACACCCAGCTCTTTCTCCAGGAGGAGACAGGAATCACAAATGCGATCGATCCGTGGGCCGGATCCTACTATGTGGAGTATCTCACAGACCGCATCGCAAAGAGAGCGTGGGAGCTGATCGAGGAGGTTGAGGAGCTTGGCGGTATGGCCAAAGCGATTGAATCGGGCGTACCCAAAATGCGTATCGAAGAGGCTGCCGCCAGAAAACAGGCGCGGATTGATAGCGGACGTGAAACCATCGTGGGCGTAAACCGCTACAAACTCGACAAAGAAGATCCCATTGATATTCTTGAAGTGGATAATGAGAAGGTGCGGCTCTCGCAGATTGAGCGACTAAAGAAACTCCGCAAGATGCGGAATGAAACCGAGACCAATGAAGCACTCAATAAACTCACTCGTTGCGCAAAAGAAGGAATGGGAAATCTGCTTGAGCTCGCCATTGATGCGGCCCGAAAACGGGCAACCCTCGGTGAGATCTCTGATGCGATGGAGAAGGTTTTTGGACGATATCAGGCAACCATTAAATCGATAACAGGCGTGTACTCTTCAGAAATAGATAACGACGACGACTTTCGCAAAGTACAGGAACTGGCTGATCTCTTCGAAAAGCAGGAGGGACGGCGTCCTCGAATTATGGTCGCCAAAATGGGACAGGATGGGCACGACCGTGGTGCAAAGGTGATCTCAACCAGCTTCGCCGATCTTGGATTCGACGTTGACATCGGCCCGCTATTCCAGACGCCCGAAGAGGCCGCCCGGCAAGCCGTGGAAAACGATGTTCACATTTTGGGCGTATCCAGCCTCGCCGCCGGACATAAATCACTCGTGCCAAAAGTGATCAACGAACTGAAACGCCTGGGCCGTGATGATATCATGGTCATTGTAGGCGGGGTAATTCCGAACCAGGATTACGACTTTCTCTACAAAGAGGGCGTAGCGGCAGTCTTCGGCCCCGGAACTGTAATACCGGTAGCCGCGCAGAGGATTTTGAATATCATGCTTGAAAAAGAAGAGTAACCACAAAGGGAGTAACCACAAAGAACACGAAGGTTTTCACTAAGTACACAATCTGGGAATGGGGATTATCTCCCCTCGATGGGAGATAAAACTTCGCGTTTAGCGAAGTTTTTGAGGGGTGTCCCTCCAGATCTTGCAGAGATTTTTCGCTTTTATGATTGTTTAGAATGCCAAACAAGATTCATCCATATAAACCGGAGCTGAAGAACCTGGCGCGAAGACTTCGAAAGAATATGACGCTTGGAGAAGTACTACTGTGGCAAGAAATTCGCAGCAAAAAATTAGGCGTACAATTTCACCGCCAAATCCCATTATATAATTACATAGTTGATTTTTATTGTCATGAACTTCAATTGGCCATTGAAATTGACGGGAGTTCTCATGATCATCCTGATGTAGCAGTAGAGGATCTATCAAGACAGGAAGAACTTGAAAGTCATGGCATTCATTTTCTAAGATTCGAGGAGAAAGAAGTAAGAAAAAATCTTGATGAAATTTTAACTGTGATAGAAAGATGGATGGAATGTAAAGCTGACGAAACAGACCGCAGATAGCAATAATTTGGAGATTTTACTCAAATGTTGATATTCTGCCATTGATAAAGACCTTTACACCCCTCCCCCCGACAAAGTCGGGGTACTCCCCTCGAGGGGAGACTATTTGATCTCGAACTCAGTATATACCCTAAACACACTTTGTGTACTTCGTAAAACCTTTGTTCCCTTAGTGGTTAATGTTTCTATGCCCAAACCCAACAACAAATCGCTCTCCGTTAGTAAAGGCACTACCCGAAGTGATTCGGTGAACCCGAACTACAGGGTGAAGAAGCATGCTCTCAGGTCGGTTGAGGAGTATGTGGATGGTATCAAGATGGGTGACAGGACGGTGCTGTCGCAGGCTATTACGTTGATTGAGAGCAGCAAGCCCGATTACCGTGAAATTGGTGAGGAGATCCTCGATAACTGCCTTCATATGACCGGCAACTCTGTCAGAATTGGTATAACGGGGGTTCCGGGGGTTGGTAAGAGTACCTTTATTGAGGCGATGGGAACTTATCTTACCGACCAGGGTGAGAAGCTGGCCGTACTCACGATCGACCCGAGCAGCACGCGCTCGAAAGGGAGTATTCTCGGCGACAAAACCCGGATGAACCAACTCTCTGCCAGCGATCTAGCATTTATCCGTCCATCTCCCACATCAGGAACGCTTGGAGGCGTTGCCCAGCGAACGAGGGAGACGATGCTGCTTTGCGAAGCCGCCGGTTATGGCACCATATTTATCGAGACGGTTGGTGTAGGACAGTCTGAAACGGCCGTGCACTCAATGACCGACTACTTTCTGCTTCTGATGCTGGCCGGTGCCGGCGATGAACTACAGGGCATCAAACGTGGCATCATGGAGATGGCCGATCTGATCGCCATCAACAAGGCAGAGGGTGATAATCTGCAGGCTGCAAAACGTGCTGCCCGGGAGTACAAAAATGCCCTCACCCTTTTCCCGCCGTCACCCTCCGGGCAAAAAACCAAAGTAATGACCTGCTCTGCGCTTAACAAGGAGGGTATTAAAGAGATTTGGAAAGAGATAGAGAGCGGTATTTCGGCTGTAAAGAAGAGTGGCTACTTCGAGACCCGAAGGAGATCACAGGCATCCAAGTGGATGCATGAAACGATTAATCGGCGACTTAAAGAGAGTTTTCTGAATAATCCTGAAGTGGCAAAAAAACTTCCTGAACTTGAGAAAAAGGTCGCCAATGGAGAGATTTCATCTTTCAGCGCGGCTTCCAGGCTGATCGACCTGTTTAGTGATTAGAGGGCTTAAATTTAAAATTTAAATTCGATTGACTATATATTTTAAGAGACGGAAGAACGGTCCCCTCCTTTCCAAGAGCTTACCCCGAACCATCAGGGAGGGGATTTAGGGCTGACATTACCCATGTAATATTCCTGCCTGAAATAAAATATGATGTAGCGCAACGACTTAATGCGTTAGGTAAGATCCTTGTTCATTTTGGCTTGATCCAAAACGAACCAAAAGATCAAGGCGGTGAATCAATTGGCGGCGGGCGCTTCTGGGTGACGGAAAAATTTCAAGGCCGATTTGGTTTAAATTCCTTCATATGATTGATTTGCGGCTGATGAAATTTTTCTATTCGTCACCCGCCAGCCACCCTCTTCCCGCCAATTGATTCAAGGCCGGGTTAAACTCAATCATAAAATTTAGCTATGCCAAAAATTTAAATGGGTAATGTCAGGGATTTAGGGGCAGCTGAAAATAGGCTGTCTTCAATTCATCTCCAGTTCCGCTTTTTCGGAACTGAAACCCACATCATCCTCTTTCTCCTCACCAAGCGATTTCTCCATCTCATCCCTCAGTTTCTGTATCGAAAGACCGCTGGTAAGGGCTCCATTTTTGGCAATGGAGATCCGGCCGGTCTCTTCAGATACAATCACAACAAATACATTATTGGTCTCGCTGATTCCAACCGCAGCTCTGTGTCTTGTCCCAAATACAGATGAGATGTTCGGGTTTTGGGAGATGGGCAGATAGCAACTTGCCGCAACAATTCGGTTATTTCGAATCACAACCGCTCCATCATGAAGCGGCGTCTCCTTTTGGAAAATTGTTTGAAGCAGCTGAGAGTTTACCTTAGCATCCAGTTTGATACCTACATCAACCAGATCCTGAAGCGAGGAACTACGGGCAAAAACGATGAGTGCGCCGGTCTTTGTTCTCGACATGTTTTTTACGGCCACAATTACCTCATCGATAATGCTCTCTGAGCTGGATCGGCCCACAAAACGATCGAAGGTTGTATTTTGCCCGAGCGAGTAGAGAAGCTTTCGAATTTCGGGCTGGAAAATGATGAAGACTGCAAGTACACCCACATCAAGAACACTTCGAAGCATGAAGTTCAGCGTGCTGAAGCCGAGCAGGCTCACAACCGCATTGATCACAATAACGAAGAGCAGACCTAATGCCGCCTGGATTGCAAACGTCCCCCTAATCCATCTGTAGAGATAGAAGAGTACCAGAGCGATCACCATCGTCTCCAGCAGGTCTTTCAGACCGAACTCTAAAAATCCAAGTGGTATCACAGTATCATTCCTTCATCTTTTAAGTTTAATTATGGCTGAAGAACGTTCCCATCAGCATGCTGCCTGATTGGTAGATTCTACAGCTCTCTTTCTTTTTTAAGCGCCAAAAACACCTGTATGGAGTCATAAGCCTCCTGAACATCATGCACCCGCAGTAGTGATGCGCCGTTAATAAGTGAGTGCAGATGCACGCTTATTGTTCCCGCCAGCCGACCTTCTGCGGGTCTGCCGTTCAAAATCTGCCCTATCATCGACTTTCTTGAAGCCCCTGCCAAGATTGGACAACCAAGCGAGCTGAATTTCTCAAGACCATTTACTATTTGAAGATTGTGCTTCAGCGTTTTACCAAAACCAATCCCCGGATCTACAATTATCGGTTCGACACCGACAGAATTAAGAATCATCAGTTTTTCCCGAAAAAAGAGCGATATCTCATCCAATACATTGCCATACTCAGGGTTCTCCTGCATAGTCTTTGGATCGCCCTGTGAGTGCATTAAAATATAGCCCGCATCAAACTCAGCGCAGAGCTCGGCAAGCCGGGGCTCCTTTTCAAGACCGCTTACATCGTTAATAATATGGACTCCGCACTTCAGAGCCTCCAGGGCAACAACATACTTTGTAGTATCGATGGAAAAAAGCGTGTCGGGAAAACGGGGAACGACTTTTTCCAGAACCGGAATCACCCTCTCAAGCTCCTCCTTTTCCGAAACCGGATCTGACCCCGGCCGGGTAGACTCGCCTCCCACATCAATGACATCTGCTCCTTCAGAGATCATCTGAGCCGCATGCTCGATGGCTCTGCCTACTGAATCGTACTTTCCGCCGTCAGAAAATGAATCGGGAGTGACGTTCAGAATTCCCATGACTCCGGGCTTATCCAGCGATAGAGTCAGGTTTCTGAATTTTAGCTCCAACGATAAATACCTTTTTATTTGGGTTTGTGTTGATTTGTGTGGGTTTTATTTAAGAGCGAAGCACGATAATCCCCCCTATCAAGGGGGGACAAAGGGGGGTGTAGGTGCACGTTGACGTTTAGTACGCTAGACACCCCTCTAAATTTCGCTTACGCGTTCAAAAGATGTACCCCTTATTAGGGGAGACTTAATTCATTGCCCAAAAATAGAATTACCCACACTAATCGTCATAAACACCATTTAATTTTCTAAGAAATACCAAAGAGGGTTAATCCCAGTCCTCTTTGAGGAGATCCAGTTTATTCTCTTTTTCGGCCCACTCGTCTGCATCGGGTAGTGCATCCTGGGTTTCATTGATCACGCGGTCTTCCCACTTTTCAGCCAGACGCTCGTTCAGATCGATATAGTGCTCCCACTCCTCGGGAACCTCATCATCCGGGAAGATCGCTTCAACCGGACACTCCGAAACGCAGGCATCACAGTCAATGCACTCAAGCGGATCGATAGCGAGAAAATTGGGACCTTCACGAAACGCATCAACGGGGCAAACAGCCGCACAGTTCGTGTACTTACAATTGACACAGGGTTCAGTTACTACGTATGCCATCTAATAATCAGTTAACTTTAAAAATGTTCAACATTTGTAATGTTATTCCTTCAACTGCTAAGATGCAATCCAAATTGTGGTTTAAGCCTGTTTCGGAATGCCTGCGGTGGTTTAGGCCATTGCACATATAAACCGGCACCCTACCGCAATAATTCCCGCACATTCTCAAGGCTGCCATCGTTTTCTGCCGGTTCAATCTCCATGATGTATGCAATCAGATCGTAAATGTCGACCGCATTCACCGGGCCGGTTCGCGCACCTGATTTAAATGCAGGACCAGAAGCTGCCATAAACGTGTGCATTTCAGGGGTGTCGTTATCATAGCCGTGTGTGCCCGCAATCAGTCCCCGTTCTTCAAAGAAAGAGTGGCTGGTGATGCTGTATGACATATCTGCAATCATGATAATCTCAGGAATTCGATAGTGGTTACTGAACCGGAATCGTTCAGGAAGATCATCACGCATGTAGACCGTATAGTTCTCTTCATTCTCTTTAAGCGTATTGTAGATCTCTTCTGTCTTCCCTTCATCAGGTCGGATCATAGCAACCGGTGTCCAGTCGATCATATCCACATCTTCCAGATTGATCAGGTCATCCAGAAAGATCACCTTATCCTCAGAGAGTTCCGCCATGCCGTGATCGGATACCACAATTAGGTTTAGCTGCTCTGTGAGACCATATCGATCCATCTCCTCAAAGAGAAAGC
>JAFIFA010000230.1 GCA_020832225.1 Balneolaceae bacterium | reverse complement strand
TGAAACACTGCCTTACAAGCAGGGGGTCACAGGTTCGAATCCTGTACCACCCACAGTAAAGGACGGCTTTTGCAAAAAGGTCGTCCTTTTTTTGTTTGGGGGCTTTTTTCTTAGTGCATGCCCTGAATAGTGTTTTCGGGTAATTTTCAATCATGGAGTTGTTTAACCGCCTCGCCCGCCGCGGTAAAAAAGGGCACAATTTTAGCACTTGGCTGTTAATCTGTTCAGGTTAAAACTCTAGAGCCCATTTACCACCCTCCTTATTCCATGCTTCATCTTACAAACATTGAAGTTGAGCAAATATCCCAATTTGTTATCCGACAGCTTTAGATAGGTCAAAACCTGTGCGAGGTGGGTATCATTAAGTGCATCTACCACTTTAATTTCGACAACCACCTTCCGGTTCACCCACAGATCAAGCCTGTACCCACACTGAAGGTGCACATCCTTATAGATCACCGGGAGACCTGCCTCCCTAATGACCTCAAGCCCAGATCCCTCAATCTCATGAGCCAGACAAGCCTGATAGGTCGACTCCAACAGCCCCGGCCCAAGCTTACGGTGAACTTCAAAGGCACAATCCAGGATTAAATCTCCAATTCTATTTTCATGCATATCCTTCTCTCTGATTCGTTCGAAAACCACTTTACTATGTATGAACCACGATTTTGAAACCCCTTACAGTATAAATGCCCGAACTTAGATATGATTTTTATCGAAGATGGTACTCTTGTTAACCGCCGTGGCCGCAGCGAACTCGCCGCGCCCGCCGCGGTAAAAACAGGGTGCAATATTAAAACAGGGCCTGAGTCGCGTTTTGGTTCAGGGTCTATATATCGAGCACTCTTTAACCGCAGAGAACGCTGAGGAGACGCAGTGAGCGCAGAGTGGAATTTGGGCTTAAAATCGCTGCGTACCTCAGCGCCTCCTCCGTGACTGCAGCGGTAAAAACAGGGCAGATAAGTTATTCCAACCCAAATCAGTGTTCAGGCTAAATTTCACCCAAGGAAGCAGTTATCCACTTCTAATACATTCCCCTTTAACCCTGTCCATTCAAATTGTATTTTATGGCGATTAAATCATTAAATGACAAAACAACACAAATAACAGAGACAACATGCTGATCGACATCATTGCCGGTGCAAGACCCAACTTCATGAAAATCGCACCAATTATTCGGGAGATTGAGAGAGTTAACAAAAAAAATGGACTGAAAGAGGGCGATGAGAGCTACATCGGCTACCGCCTGATCCACACCGGTCAGCACTACGACAAAAACATGAGCGGCACCTTTTTCGAACAGCTCGGCATTCCCGAGCCCCATCTCAATCTGGAATCCGGTTCAGGCTCACAGGCAGAGCAGACCGGTCGGATCATGACCCGATATGAGTCGGTTCTTAACGAAAAACGATCAGATCTTTGTATCGTGGTTGGAGACGTCACCTCAACCATGGCCTGTTCCATTACTGCAAAGAAGATGGGCGTTCGCATAGCCCATGTGGAAGGCGGAATCCGCTCCCGCGACTGGACCATGCCGGAGGAGATCAACCGGGTTGCCACCGACAGCATTACAGACTACTTTTTCACCACCTCAGAAGCAGCCAATAAAAACCTAAGCAGTGAAGGCGTGAGCAGCGACCGTATCTTCTTTGTTGGGAACACGATGATCGACACCCTGCTTTACAACCTCGATCGGCTTAAGAAACCAGCCATAGTGGATAGCGAGTCGCTCAAAGAGGGCTCCTACTTTGTGATGACACTACACCGCCCTGCCAATGTGGATGAAGAGAAGAAACTGAAGGATCTGATCGAGAACATCGCGACAGGAACCGGTGGGGAGAAGATCATCTTCCCGGTTCATCCCCGCACCCGTAACATTCTGGACGGACTGGGTATTGCCCACGATAACCTCATCTACAGCGATCCACTCGGATACCTGGAGTTTATCTGGCTGGTAAAGCACGCCCGTGCTGTTATTACCGACTCGGGTGGCATTACCGAGGAGACCACCGTACTTGGGGTTCCCTGTCTTACGCTTCGCGATAACACGGAACGACCGGAGACCGTCACCCTTGGAACCAATGAGCTGATCGGAACCGATCCCGATGCCATCAAACCGGCTCTGCAAAGGCTAATGGGTGGTAATTGGAAAGAGGGTGGTATTCCTGAATTGTGGGATGGAAAGACAGCCGAGAGAATTGTGTCGGCTATAAGTGAACTATCTCAAAATAGCGGGTTGAAGCCTCATAAGCCGTTTGTGGACCGGGAATTGATGGGGGTTTAACCACGAAGTACGAGGATGGTACAAACTACTCAAAGGAAGTATTAGCAACTACGATCGAGAAGGATCTGTTTAATAAATGAGCTATAAATATGAAGTATTTTCGAACTTGTTATCGGCAGATAAACAGAGAGTCCAATAAACCGACGAACAGAGAAACATATATATGGCCTCCAATGTCAATAGGCAATAGTCTTCCCGGGCAAAAAAGATTTTCTTTTCTGTTTGAGTAAATCGAATTCGTTTTGTGGATTTTGTACTACTGACAGTTTTTCAATCATGGGTTGGCAGCTCAATGGCTGCACCATACATATATAGCAGCTCAACAGCCCACAGCTCCGAAACATCCGGAGACAGAGCTGGTCCTGTCCATGCAAGACGGCATTAGAAAAATCCGCGTACTCTTATGCCGGACAAACAGTAAGTTGGCTATGACGATTGCCCGGTAGGGCCCTTCATCATTCCAGTTCCTCGAAGTCTCGGGGAAGAGGCAGCACAATGCCCCCATGGTAAGACCGGGGGAATATCCACGTGTATCGAATGTATGCAAGGAGCGAGTGTGGCGTCCAATCAGAAAATAGAAGGTACAACCACGGGAGTTGGCCTCAGTTGCTCGCCAGGCTCGCCACACCCCTCCGATATTATGTTTTTTGGGTGTTCATCGAGCCATGTAAAAATTCATGAGTGTTAAAGGGGGTTCTGCGTTTGAGCATATAGTAGACGGCAATGCCCAGGCGTTTTGCCACAATGGTTAAGGCCTTACTTTTTCCGTGGCGGTTGATCAACCGCTTGTAATAGTGATCAGCCGCCGGATTTTTGCGTAAAAAAAACAGAGCCGCTTCCGAGAATGCCCATCGCAGGTGAGCATTACCCATGTGTTTGCCACTGGTGCCATAGCTTTTGCCTGCTGAGGACTTCTGCCCCTTTACCAGCCGGGCATAGGAACAAAAATCCTGCTTACTGGCAAATCGGTTGACATCATGTATTTCGTACAGCATGGTCAGCGACAACACATCTCCGACGCCATGGATGCTTTGAAGCAAGCGAAGGCTCTCGCTGTCATGCTCCCTGGCCTGGGTTAAAATCTGCTTGTCCAGCCGTGCAATGATCGGATCGTACTGGTCGATTAACGCCAGATCTGCCTGAACAATCATCTGGACCACCGGGTCAGGAAAGTGTCCGATGATGTCCTTGTTGTGGCGGTCTTTCGTTTTGGACAGGCTGCCCAGCGGGGGGCGGTTGTACTGGATGGCTGTATTTTGAATGTGAGCGATCAGTTCAGCACGTTTACGCACAAAATGGCTTCGTCGGCGCATCAGGTCTCGCGTGGGGCGCATCTTAGGCGGATAGACATAGCTGACCGGGAAGTTACCGCCTCGAATTAACCGGGCAATCTTCAGCGAATCAATCCGGTCGTTTTTGGTCTTGACCCCATGAATCGACTTCATATAAAGGGCATGGCCTAAAATAAAATCGATTCCTTCTGCCTCACATAGATCAGCCATCCAATACCAGCAAAATACACATTCCACGCCAACGACCAGATCCTCTCGGAACGGGGCAATCGCCTGTAAAAACCGGTCTGGTTTGCAAGGAATGTTCTTGTGGTATACTTTTTTTCCATCTTTGTCTAAAATGCAGACATACATGGTTCTTGCGTGTAAGTCAATCCCACAGTAATATGCATGTTGTTTGCAATACACATTCATGGTCTTCCTCCTTGGGTTTGTTATAGGTTGTTGGGAACCGAAATGTACGGATCCGGGAGGAGGCCATGAACAATATCAGATAAAC